>DGNZ01000100.1 GCA_002389175.1 Rhodospirillaceae bacterium UBA4479
AAGAGATCCATTCGGCAGAATCTGTGTTACGATTGCGGCAAATGTCAGATTGATTGTTTCAGACCGTTCGATTGAGCCATCGCCTGCTGTTTGATGACGGCTGTCAAAACTGGCGACCGATGTTGGATTAATCGCCTGTGGTAATAGCTTTGAAAACTCAGCCTCTAACCCCAGAAGGTTTGTCACGTTGGTGTCTTCACCATCTGTACGATCGCGTTCAGTGGTATTTGAAAGAGTTGCCGTATCTGCCAAGTTAAGTTGCACTGTGACCATGTCGCCAATATCGGTCGCACGATGATCTTTGAAGAATGCTCGTGCGCCACTTCGCCATAATGAGCTTGGATTATCTTCGGCCATTTGCGGTGCGGGCATCGGCAGACTGACGGGGCGATAGGCTGGTTGAACTGTAGGGTTCTCGATCGTGGTCAGTTCTGGACCGTCGCCAATTTCGGAAATCCGTGTTGCCAGATTGCATGCGCTAAGGCTGGTAGCGATGGTTAAGGCAGCGAGGCCTTTTAAAACCATGCGTTTGCGATGCGTTAATGTCATTGCTCTGTCCTTTCCCGAAAGAAATTCTTTTTGTTGGTTATTATTCATCTCAGTTCACATTCAATGAGAGTTGCTGAGCTACCGTGCGCACGGCGACCCGACCTGGGCCGATAATCTCGGCTTCGATAACTTGGGTGGACTGCGCATTTTTGATTTGAATGATGTCGCCATCAGCACCGTGCTGAAGCGCTTTGCCCTGTGCGGTCAAGATCATGTTGGGTACATGATGGACAATCGTGACCAAGTCATTCTTGTTGACCAACTGCGGGCGTTGAACATCGGTCACGCGTATCGGTGCACCGGCACGAAGACCGCGTTTTGGTGTCATACCAATCAGGTCATCCAAATGTAGTAACACATCCGGTTGAACGCGATCTGCTCGCATCCGGACCCATTTAACATTTGACGACTTGATAACGTCGCCACGTAAGACCCGGCTGGCGAGGACCGGAACCTCAGCAACGGTATATGCTCGCCCGGAAAGACGTATCTTGTCGGTGGAACCAGCGCCTTCACCTGCAGAAACCATAGCTGTGAAGCGCCCTGTGCGCGCTTGATAGTTCACGCTTTCAATGTTGATTGTCGGCACACTCCCAGCGGGCAGATGTAATTCCTTAAAACGTGATGAGAACTCAACATCCATGTTTTCGCCAAGGCTGTACTCTGATAACGCAAACAGAATTTCGGTTTTGATTTCAGAGAGCGGCACCGAGATGCTGGCACGTTCAACAGTGGCTGAAACTTTTGAACTTAATGGACGCCAGTCGACGTTGTATGCTCGCGCCACACGATAAAGCCACCGTGCATCCAATACAGCCCGCTTTCCTGCTTGTGGAGCATAAGCGACGGGGGCCTCTGCGCGATCTGTTACGTTCGTGAACAAGTCGTCCAATCGAATCACATTATCATCGACGATGACATGTTCGCGCAGCATGGAAGCTGTTTTTAAAGGAGCGGTCGAAGAGACCTCAGAGGCCCCGGAGGCCGAAGTGGCCGTTCCGGGCAGCATCAGGGCAATAGTGCCAAGTCCGATAATGAGGGTCATTTTGATCATTTGATTGTACATGTCATGTCTCCTCAGTTGAGGATCCGATTGCTTATCGGATCGTCGTCAGGGTGCCCATCATCTCATCCGAGGTCTGAATGACCTTGGAGTTCATCTCGTAAGCACGCTGTGCCGAGATCAAATGGGAGATTTCTTCGACGGCATTCACATTCGATGTTTCCAAAAACCCTTGGAGGATCGAACCAAAACCGACTGAATCGGGGTTCCCTGTGACGGCGGAGCCAGAAGCTGCTGTTTCAAGCATCAAGTTATCACCGATAGACTCCAAACCAGGCTCGTTCTGGAATGTCGCCAGTTGAACTTGCCCAACGTTCTGCAAGGCGACTTGGCCTTCGATCCGCACCAGGACTTGCCCAGAATTGTTGATCGTCACATCGCTCGCATTTTGTGGAACAGTGAGACCTGGGTTCAACTGCAACCCGTCATGGGTCACGATCAATCCGTTTTGGTTCAGCTGAAATGTGCCATCGCGGGTGTAGGCGGTTTCGCCGGTCGGTAATTGGACCTGAAAGAAGCCTTTGCCTTGGATTGCCATATCTAGGCTGTTGTCGGTTGCCGTCAAATTACCCTGTTCATGAATTCGGTAAACAGCGGCCAGTTTCACACCAAGGCCCAATTGGACGCCCGTCGGGACAACGTTGCCAGCATCGGATGAAGTCGAACCAACACGCCGTAGATCTTGATAGATCAGGTCATGAAATTCTGTACGTCGGCGTTGGAAAGCTGTTGTGTTCATGTTGGCCAGGTTGTTCGAGATGACCTCGACATTACGCTGCTGTGCCTGCATGCCGGTCGATGCGATATCTAGTGATCTCATTGTTCTCTTCCTTTCCCGAAAGCGCGTATGTTTTTGTCGCGCTGCTTAATTTCGTTATTAGCTGGTGGCTGCGAGGTCGCGAATCATCGATTTCTGACGTTCGTCTTCGCGCTTCATGAAATCTCGTACACCATCGTACGTCCGATGGATTTCAATCATCCGAGACATTTCTACGATTGGTTGGACGTTTGAGCCTTCAACAGCACCTTGAAGGATGCTGGCATTTTCAACGGCTTGCGCTGGATTATCTTCTGGCGATGTGAATTGCGCGCCTGAAATACGTTCTAATAGCTGCTCATTTTCGAAGTTAACGACACGAAGCTTGCCGAGTTCACCGTTGTTTGTGGAAATCGTGCCATCACTTGAAATCACAATTTCAGTATCTTCGGGGGCAAACACCACAGGAGCACCGCCATCAGCCAAAACGGCTTGTCCAAGTTGGTTTACCAATTGGCCTGTATTGTCCAATTGAAAGCGGCCATTACGTGTATAGCTTTCGCCGTCAGGCGTTTGCAGGGCGAAGTATCCTTCGCCTTGGATGGCAACATCTAATGGGTTCCCCGTTGTTTCGGTTGCCCCTGGTGCCGTATCGATCATCGTTGCAATATCTCGCGTATATGCGAGACGTGGCGATATTGGGCTGCCAGCTTCTTCGGATTTAACCAGATGCTCAACAAACATCATACTGCCACCCTTAAAGCCGTGGGTGCTCATATTCGCGAGATTGTTGGCGACGACGTCCATTTGTCGGCGAAGGGCGCCTTGACGTGATAGTGCTACGTAGGAAGTGTTTTCCATTGTCCAAGTCCTTTTCCCGTATTTTTTCTTGGCCGACTTTTGCCGGTCCAGTTGCCGGTGTATATGCATAGGCTGTGCCAACTCATAAAATATATGTATTTCAATGATTTAAGTTTCTTTGGGGTATGCCTTGAGGCGGTAATATGGGGTCCAGAGTGCATGGATTACCCGGCAGGAAGTGCCCGTAATTGCCACTTTGGTTGTTTATCCCGTGCATAGAGGAAGTTGTGCGATGTTCTGCCAATTTGGTATCTTATGATTCGCAGCTTAAGCGTTGGCTGAACTGGCTTTCAGGGGGGCATAATTTAGGCCATGCTGATTCAGATCGTAGCGACGGCAACGAGTTGTTAACCAAACCGCCTACATACTAGAGTGTCTGGCTAGAATGCCGCTGGGCGGGGCTAGTCGATAAGAGGGTACATGGCTGAGGAAGATGCAGACGACGGTGATGTAGGTGCAGGTGATGAGCTCGGCGATGAAGAGTCGTCTGGTGGTAAAAAGAAACGCCTCATTGTCATCTTTATCGTCATCCTTTTGATCGTGGGGGGCTTGGCTGGTGCATATTTCACCGGCCTGCTGGATCCGGTCATCAAAATGATTGTTGGGAAACCGGATACGACAGAAGAACAAGTTGATACGTTTTCAGGACCATCAGTATTTTACGAGTTGCCCGCGTTAACGGTGAATTTGAACACTGCGGGTCGCAAAGCGCGGTTTATAAAAATTCAAGTCAGTCTCGAACTGGCGAACGAAGCTGATAAACCAAAAGTGGAGGCGGTGATCGCCAGGGTCATGGATAATTTTAACGTGTATTTACGAGAGTTGCGGATCGAAGACCTGAGTGGGTCAGCGGGCATCTATCGTTTGCGTGAAGAACTCCTGACCCGTATTCGGGGCGCAGTTGCGCCCGTGGTTGTCAAAGATATCTTATTCAAAGAGATGTTGATCCAATGATCAAAAATCTAAATGACGTCGCGAAGCCTGAAAGAAGGATCTCATAATGGTCCCTGCTGATGACGCCGAAGAAGATGTAGACGCCGCACCGGAAGGTGACGATCAGGACGAATTGGCTGCCGAATGGGAAACCATGATGTCAGATGGTGAAGGCGAAGGCGAAGAAGGCAGTGGTGGTCGAGAGGCGACACGCGTTCTAAACCAAGACGAAATCGACTCACTGCTAGGTTTCGACGAAGACCAAGAAGAGATGAACGAGCGATCCGGGATTCGAGCAATCCTGTCATCGGCGTTGGTTTCTTATGAACGTCTTCCGATGTTGGAGGTTGTCTTTGACCGCCTTGTCCGATTGATGTCGACGTCTTTACGGAACTTCACGTCGGACAACGTCGAGGTGTCTTTGGATAACATCGCCTCGATCCGCTTTGGCGATTATCTGAATTCAATCCCGCTACCTGCGATGTTGAGCGTCTTTAAAGCAGAAGAATGGGATAACTACGGGCTGATCACCGTTGATAGCTCGCTGATCTATTCGATTGTTGATGTGT
>DGNZ01000078.1 GCA_002389175.1 Rhodospirillaceae bacterium UBA4479
ATCGGCACGAACACCCAGATCGGTTCAAATGTTGGCGTGGCGTATGCGATGATTGGGAACAACGTCATCATCCATCAGGGTACAAAAATCGGCCAGGATGGTTATGGCTTTGCCATGGGGCCTACTGGTCACGTTAAGATTCCGCAATTGGGCCGCGTAATCATTGGAAATGACGTCGAAATTGGTGCCAACGCGACCATTGACCGCGGTGCAGGACCAGATACAGAAATTGGTGATGGCTCTAAGCTTGATAACCTTGTCCACGTTGCTCACAACGTCAAAATCGGACGGTTTTGCATCATCACCGGTCAGGTCGGTATTTCGGGCAGCACCGAAGTCGGCGATTTTGTAGCGATGGGCGGCCAATCCGGGTTGGCCGGACATATTAAAATTGGAATGGGTGCGCAGATCGGCGCGCAATGTGGTGTCCTTCGGGATGTCCCAGCCGGAGCCAAGGTTGCAGGGACACCAGCTCGTCCTGTGCAGCAATGGCTGAAGGAATTCGCCGACCTTGAACGCGCTGCGAAAAAACGAAAAACGAAGGAATAGGTTATGGACGCAGATACAGGCCAAACCACTACAGAGGTCGATATCAATGGGATCATGGATAGGATACCTCATCGCTACCCCATCTTGCTGATTGACCGCGTCGAAAACATCGTCGCCGGTGAAAAAGCATGCGGCATTAAAAATGTCTCAGCGAATGAGCCTTTCTTTCAAGGTCACTTTCCGGGACATCCAATCATGCCTGGGGTGTTAATCGTCGAAGCTATGGCGCAAACAGCTGCCATCGTCGTGATTGAAAGCCTCAGCGATGCTGCGGGGCAACTTGTTTATTTTATGTCGATCGACAGCGCTAAATTCCGAAAACCAGTCCTGCCGGGGCATACCTTAATGCTCCACGTCACCAAGGAGCAAGGTCGTGGCAAGATTTGGCGGTTCAAAGGCGAAGCACGTGTTGACGAAAAACTCATGGCCGAGGCGACGTTTACGGCGATGATTGTCGACAACCCAACCGGTGACTCCGCATGACCACCATTCATTCCACGGCCATTGTCAGTGATACTGCGAAGATTGGTGCGGACGTTAAAATCGGCCCGTATTCAGTCATTGGCCCAAATGTCACGCTCGGCGACGGGGTTGAATTGATGTCGCATGTGGTGGTTGAAGGACATACATCCGTTGGCGCGGGAACACGAATTTTTCCATTTTCATCCATTGGCCATCAACCCCAGGATTTGAAATTTCACGGCGAGGCATCGCGTCTAGAAATTGGTGAACGTAATGTTATCCGCGAACACGTCACCATGAACCCGGGCACCGAAGGTGGCGGTATGCTGACCAAAGTCGGCGATGAATGCTTATTTATGGTCGGCGCACATGTCGCACATGATTGCATGGTCAGTAACAACGTTATCCTGGTCAACAACGCGACGTTGGGTGGTCATGTCATGATCGATGACTGGGCTATCATCGGCGGACTGGCAGCCGTGCATCAGTTCGTACGTATCGGTCGGCATGCCATGATCGGAGGTAAAACCGGTGTTGAGCATGATGTCATTCCTTATGGGACCGTCACGGGTAACCGCGCACGACTCGAAGGCTTGAATATTGTGGGTTTGAAACGCCGAGGTTTCTCACGTGACGAGATCCACGATATTCGCAAAGCCTATCGTTTGATCTTTGCTGAGGAAGGTACGATGGCGGAACGTGTCGCCGACGTGTTTGAAGACTTCTCAAAGAACGAACCGGTCATGGAAATCATTGATTTCATCCGTAGCGATTCGTCCCGTGGTATTTGCAAGCCGCATATGGAAGATGCCTCTTAAGGGCAAGCTCGGCATTCTTGCCGGCGGGGGATTCTTACCTATCCGCATTGCCGAACGATGCCGGGAAAATGGTGCCGAATACTATGCAGTGGTTTTTGAAAACCATGGTGACCCAGCGGTATTTCAAGACCATCCTCACACGGTCTCACGCATAGGGGCTGCCGGGGGCATCATCAAGACTCTCCGCAAAGAAGGCTGTGAGCAATTGGTCATGGCCGGAGCTATTCGTCGCCCGAGTGCTAAGGACGTCAGGCCCGACCTATGGGGGGTCAAGTTCCTCGCCAAAACGGGTGCCATGGCACTTGGCGATGATGGACTGGTCTCTGCCCTTGTCAGAGCACTTGAAAGCGAAGGTTTCGACGTCATTGGCGCTGATGAAATTGTGCCGGAATACTTGGTCCCGCGCGGCCTATTAGGGGCCTGTGTACCAAATGATGATGCTATCACTGATATTGCGCATGCGCTTCAGGCTGCGCGCGCCTTGGGCCAACGTGACGAGGGACAGGCCGCTGTCGTGCGCGATGCAAACATCATCGCCGAGGAGGACGCAAGCGGCACTGACGCCATGTTGCGGAGATTGCTAGATGCCCAAAACAACGGCGGTATCTTGGCAAAGACATTAAAACCAGACCAAGAGCGTCGCGTCGACTTACCGACCATCGGCGTACGCACTGTCGAAAATGCACATGCAGCAGGATTAACTGGCATTGTTGTTGAGGCCGGGAACGCATTTTTCTACGAACGAGAAGAAGCCATTGCACTCGCTGATAAATACGACTTGTTTGTGATCGGCGTCGATGCCGATGGGACCTGGTCGTGAGCGATAATAATACCTCTATCTACCTGATCGCTGGCGAGCCCTCTGGCGATGTGTTGGGAGGTCGATTGATCAAAGGTCTGCGGAAATTGGCAGGCGATGACATCACGATTTCTGGTGTCGGTGGTCAAAACATGGCTGCAGAGGGTTTGAAATCTCTCTTCCCGATGCATGAACTCAGCATCATGGGTATTGTTGAAGTTCTACCTAAAATCCCAGCGTTACTGTCCCGCATAAAACAAACCACAGCAGATATTATCGAAAAGAATCCGGACGTGGTCGTCACGATTGATGCGCCAGATTTCTGTTTTCGTGTCGCAAAACGGCTGGCAGGCAAGGGGATACCCATCGTCCATTATGTCGCACCGTCGGTATGGGCGTGGCGACCAGGGCGGGCCAAGAAAGTCGCGGCCCTTGTCGATCATGTCATGTGTTTATTGCCGTTCGAGCCACCATATTTTACCCGCGAAGGCGTGGATGCCACGTTCGTCGGACATTCCATCCTTGAGAGTGGTGCCGATGGTGGCGACGGTCCGGCCTTTCGGTCACGCCATAATATCCCAACAAATGCGCCACTGCTTTGCGTACTTCCCGGTAGCCGGCACGGCGAAGTGTCGCGGCTTATGGGGATTTTTGGTGAGACGTTACGGGGCGTACAAAACCAAATTGAAGGACTGCATATCGTATTACCAACGATCTCCACCGTTGCTGATCATGTCAGATCTGAATCCGCAGATTGGCACAATACGCTGGTCGTCGAGGGCGATAGTGAAAAGTATGATGCTTTTGCAGCCTCTGATGCATCATTG
>DGNZ01000243.1 GCA_002389175.1 Rhodospirillaceae bacterium UBA4479
TGACGTCATGGGTAAATATCACCCCCACGGTGACCAGGCGATCTATGACGCGATGGTCCGGATGGCGCAGAATTTCTCGATGCGGTTACCGTTGATCGACGGCCAGGGCAACTTTGGGTCCATGGACGGCGATAAGGCCGCTGCCATGCGGTATACCGAAGCACGCTTGGCCTTTTCCGCACACGAATTGATCGAAGACATCGACAAGGAAACTGTCGATTTTCAGCCTAACTACGATGAAACCGTTTCTGAGCCTGTTGTTTTGCCGGCAGGGTTCCCGAATTTGCTGGTCAATGGGGCTGGCGGTATCGCCGTTGGTATGGCGACCAATATTCCACCGCATAACTTGGGCGAAGTGATCGACGCCTGCATCGCTTATGTGGCGAACCCCGATATCACCATCGACCAGATCATCGAAAATCACGTTCCAGGGCCTGATTTCCCTACGGGCGGATTGATCATGGGTAGGAATGGCATTTTATCCGCGTATCGGACGGGGCGTGGCTCTGTGCTGATGCGTGGCCGCACGTCGTTCGAAGAAGTCTCTAAAAACCGCCAAGCCATCATCGTTCACGAAGTGCCGTATCAGGTGAACAAGGCCCGAATGGTCGAGATCATCGCAGAAACAGTGCGGGACAAACGGATTGAGGGGATATCTGATCTCCGTGACGAGTCCGATCGCAACGGTGTCCGTGTCGTTATTGAGATCAAGCGCGATGTTGAGCCGGAAGTCGTCCTGAATCAGCTCTATCGCTTCACGCCTCTGCAAACCAGCTTTGGGGTCAACATGCTTGCCCTGCACGAAGGCCAGCCGCTTCAGATGAATCTAAAGCAGATCATCGCTGCCTTTGTTGAATTTCGCGAAGAAGTCATCCGCCGCCGCACCATCTATGAATTGGGCAAAGCACGTGACCGTGCGCACGTCTTGGCTGGTTTGGCCGTGGCTGTCGCCAATATCGATGATGTTATTGCGATGATCCGTAACGCGCCTGATCCGCAATCTGCGCGCGAACAATTGATGGCCATGGACTGGCCCGCAGAAGACGTCGCACCGCTCATCGCCTTGCTGGACGAACCTGGCCGTGGCGTTGTCGATGGCAAGTATCGCCTATCCGAGGCCCAAGCCCGCGCGATCCTAGAATTACGCCTGCATCGTTTGACGGGGCTGGAACGCGATAAAATCGGCGATGATCTGCGCGAAATTGGTGACCGAATTGCGGAATACCTCGAAATCCTGCAATCGCGTGAAAAATTACTGGCCATTCTGGTAGATGAACTGACGGTCATCCGCGACAAATTCGCCAACGAACGTCGTACCTCGCTCGAAGAAGATGCTTACGAACATGATATCGAAGACCTGATCCAACGCGAAGACATGGTCGTGACCGTGACCAATGCCGGTTACATAAAACGCGTGCCCGTCTCGACATACCGTGCGCAGCGTCGTGGTGGTAAGGGGCGTTCGGGCATGGCGACACGGGACGAGGATTTCGTCTCTCAGGTCTATGTCGCGAATACGCACCAGCCTGTGTTGTTCTTCTCGTCGACAGGCATGGTCTACAAAATGAAGGTCTATAAGCTGCCTATCGGCACGCCACAGGCCCGCGGCAAGGCACTGATCAACTTGCTACCTCTCGACCCCGGAGAAACCATCACGACCACGATGGCGTTGCCCGAGGACGAGGATTCCTGGGTGGAACTGTTCGTGATGTTCGCAACATCCATGGGCAATGTGCGTCGTAACCGCTTGTCTGACTTCACCAATGTGATGGCCAACGGCAAGATAGCCATGAAATTGAACGAGGGTGATGCCCTCGTTCGGGTGCGCACTTGTACCGAAGACGATGACGTTGTGTTGTCAACCAAGGATGGTAAGTGCATTCGTTTCCCTGTCGGTGACGTTCGCGTATTCTCGGGCCGGACATCGGTTGGTGTGCGTGGCATTCGCCTAAAAGGGGCCGACTTTGTCATTGCGATGTCGATCCTCCATCACGTCGATATCGATACGGAAACCCGCGATAGCTATTTGCAGGCTGAACACGCCGCCAGACGTTTGGTGGGTGGTGATTACACCGACCGCGCCGAAGACAAAGCGCGCGACGAGGAACTGGCCGCGAAAATGCAACAGCCTGACTTCAAGGAACTGCAAGTCCGCGAGCAATTTGTCCTTACCATGACCACTGATGGCTTTGGCAAGCGGTCTTCGGCTTATGAATACCGGGTCTCGGGACGTGGTGGGCAGGGGATTACTGCAATTAATTTGGATCGTGGCAAAGACGAGGACCCATCGCAGGTCATCGCTTCATTTGCTGTCGTGGACGAAGATCAGGTGATCATGGTCACCGACGGTGGGCAAATCATCCGAACACCGGTCAATCAAGTTTCAATCGTCGGTCGTGGTGCACGCGGCGTACGATTGTTTAATGTTTCCGATGGCGAAAACGTGGTTTCAGTATCGCGCATTCGCGAGGATGTCGAAGACGATGAAGAGGGTGAAGGCGAGGGTGAGGGTACTAATACCGACGTCGCCGACGCAGAAGCCCCATCCACTGAATCTGAAAACGACACGACGACACCTGCAGAAGGCGAGAGCTAATGCCGCGGACTGCCGTATACCCCGGAACATTTGACCCCGTGACCAATGGTCACATGGATATTATTGATCGGGCGACACGTGTGGTGAGTGAACTTGTCATTGGTGTCGCTGTTAACATCGGTAAAGGGCCGCTTTTTGGATTGGATGAGCGTGTTGATCTCCTCAAAAATGAAGTCGCCAAACTAAAACAAGAACGACGCGAACGAATCCGTATCGTGCCCTTTGATAATCTGTTGGTGGATTTTGTGCGAGATCAGGAAGCAACCATCGTTATTCGTGGTCTTCGCGCTGTTTCTGATTTTGAATACGAATTTCAGATGGCATCGATGAATGCGCGGTTAAATCGCGACATTGAAACTGTGTTCTTAATGGCATCGGAAAGTAACCAGTTTATTTCATCACATTTCGTCAAGGAAATCGGGCGTTTGGGCGGCGATATCGGCCATTTTGTATCGTCTGATGTGAAGGCCAAACTGGTTGCACGGTTCAAAGAAATTAGCGAAAATTAGCAAATAATGATAAGGCGTTAGGATTGAATTGATAAAATTCGAAATCTAATGTTGACCAGTCGGGGCGCTCTCCGTAATGTCCCGGCGACCCACACATGAGGGCGCTTAGCTCAGTTGGTAGAGCAACTGACTTTTAATC
>DGNZ01000346.1:0-485 GCA_002389175.1 Rhodospirillaceae bacterium UBA4479
TTTCAAAACCCGTCCGACCGATTCCTTTGCCTCGAAGGCAGTTTGAACTTTAGGGATTTTGGGGGCTACCCGACAGCATCCGGCGGGCAGGTTATCAAGGGTCACTTATTCCGATGCGGCATGTTGAGCGATTTTACCGCAGACGGCGCTGCAGGATTTCAAGCGCTGAACATTGGCGTGATTTGCGATTTACGCGGCACCGACGAAGTGGCGCTGTATCCAACGCCTAATCTGCCGACATTTGACTGCCAAAAACACATCCCGATCGCGCCGGGCACGAGCTCAGATTTGCGAGGCAGTGTGTCCATGGGCCAGCACTCTGCTGCGGAACGCAGCGCCTTTATGCAAGAAATTACTCGGGAAATCGCCTGCGAACATGTCGCCGCCTATGCGCAGATGTTTCGGGCCTTAATCGCTACTGAACGAGGCTTTTTAGTGCACTGTATGGCCGGTAAAGATCGTACCGGCTTCGGGGTTGCGGTGAT
>DGNZ01000346.1:601-2643 GCA_002389175.1 Rhodospirillaceae bacterium UBA4479
CGAGCAAGGCATTGAGATTGACGCGGCCTCACTAGAGGTCATTACTCAAGTCAAGCGAGAATACCTTGAGGCGGCTCTGATGGGCCTCAAGGCCGAGTTTGGCGGTATTGAGGGGTATTTGGAAGCCGCGACGGTAAAGCCCGCAGAACGAGCTGATCTAATAAAACGCCTCGTTGTCTAGCTTTAGTAGGGTTAAAGATTTTTCACCCGCGCATCCAATAAGCCACGCACCGACCGAACTGCGCTTAAGATTCTGAAACTACTCTGTCTTGATTGAAGTTCAAATCGGTGGGAACAAACTAAACCAACCGATATTCCATGCAGAATGAACCAACATGCAGGGACCTATTCCATCGTAACGCTGCCGCAATAACCCTAAATAGATCGATGGCAGAAGAACTAAAGCGCCCGCGATTGGATCCCGCGCGATCATGTGAGCTATTACGAACAAAAAGGTCGTTATCACATTTGCAGAGCTAATCCATAAGCGGGCACCCGACGGCCAAACCCGGGGCCACCGCGTATCCACCGCGTCATATATTAGGCCGCGAAACACGTACTCCTCGAGAATTGGGCTCGCCACACAAAACACGAAAAACATCGGCCATTGGTGCAAGACCCAGGCAACGCTTGGCTGAACGTTTAAATGCAAAGATAGTACACCCCAAAGAAAAAGGGCGCCTAAAAAGGCGCCCAAAATCAGCTTGTGCGGATTACGCGAGCGCGTCATCCAATCAACGGCTTATGATGCCCGAGAGCAACCGTTTTCGAAGCAGACCAATTGCGCCGAGCAACGCCAGGAACAATAGGCCAAAGTCCCCAGGACCTTCAGAGACGCTACAACCGCCCCCGCCCACTCTGCGCTGGATTGAAGAATCAGGCACCTCAACAACCACTACTGGCACGGCTTCCGCTATCCCGCTTGGATCGTCGTATTCACCATTGGTCTGTCCATCTGCATCGTTCGGACCACCGTCTTGGACGGTGATTTGCAGGCACGTGTCCCCTTCTGTCAGTCCTGCAACAAACGCTTCAGAACCCACTGAAGGACAGGCCCCATCGCTGCCGAGGGCTGTTGCTACAGCGTTGTTATCATCGATAACGAAATCAAACCATCCCGCATCTTCAGTATATTTACGGAAAACCGCACCAGCCGGAATCCCTGATGCGACAGGAATTACCAGTCGAACGGATTGGCCAGGTACCGGTAGATCCTGAACTTGGAAGTCATAAAGCCCTGCAGGATAATCAAAATCTTCGTCAGTGCCATTGGTTGGCGCCTCACCACCATCTTGACCCGATGCGGCGATCGTCTCTTCAGTAATCCCGATTCCAGCAATACCAGAGGCTTGCGCCGCATCACCGATCACCAATTTAACGCCCTCATCGGCAGCAACGGCGACAGCACCCGCGTCCGCGTTAATAGCAATCACATTGGTTTCGTCAGACAGATCTTTACTATCTGGCACACCATCGCCATCCGAGTCAGCTTCTATTGTCTCCTCAGCAGAGACCCGTACCAATGTCCCAATCGTGAACGTTTGATCTGCAATGCCGCTGTCGGTCACGATCGCCGTTACTTCATAACCACCCTCGGCGAGCGCTGATGGATCGAACTCAAACGATAGGCTGCCGTCCTCAGACGTCGCAATCAAGTTATTATCAGAGCTGCTCCAATCTACTGTGTGCGTTCCATTCACATCTGAAATACTCAGCGCTACTGATACAGCACCCCCTGATGTGGAGACCTTTCGACCTTTCTGCTCACCCTGACTGACTGACAACTTCAGAGCAGGTGGCACATTTGATTCGATGATTGAAATAGTGCTGACGATGGTGGCGCCTAAAACCGCATTCTCCTCAGGTGCACCCAGTGAAATTTCAATGGTCTCCTCCCCTTCCTCGACGTCATCTGCCAGTACGGTGATGGTCATCATACCTTTACGACCGGAGGCAATCGTGATCGCTTCAGCATCGACCGTATAATCACTGTCCACTTCAGCGCTACCGCCCAACGTTACGGGCACAACAACAGGGTAGGC
>DGNZ01000155.1 GCA_002389175.1 Rhodospirillaceae bacterium UBA4479
TGGGAAACCCGGCATTTCGATTCCAACACTTACCTGAGTGTTGTTGACACAATCGCTGAAATTAATCGTCTACTGACGACTGTCGACGGCCCCATCGTGGTTGCCGATTTCTCAGATAACCCAGGTTCGGGCGCTTATGGTGATTCGACGTTCTTGCTCAATGGCCTGCTCGAAGCCGACATTCAGAATGCGTGCTTTGGAACGATCTGCGACCCTGAAGCTGCAGCGGCTCTAATCGAAGCGGGCGAAGGTAACACTGCAACTGTCATGCTCGGTGGCAAGTCCGACCCCACCTTTGGCCCTCCGATTGAGGTTACGGGCACCGTCACCAAAATTACTAATGGAACCTATTTGGCGCTTGGCCCCCGGTGGCGTGGCGTCACACACCATTTAGGACCGACGGCTATCCTGACGGTTGGTGGCATGGAAATCATCGTCGCATCCAATAGACTACAACTCACCGAAGTTGAGGCGTTTACCCATGCCGACATTGATCCGCGCGAGCGACGTGTTGTGGTCGTGAAATCAATGCAGCATTTCAGAGCTGCGTTTGAGCCTATCGCAGCTGCCGTTGTGATATGTGATGCGGGCGCACTTGCCAGCCGCGACATCTCAAAGCTTCCGTTCACAGAGCTTAGGCGACCGATTTACCCGTTAGATATCGATTGATCCAGGGTTTTGCTAAGACGTTATAGTTGGTGCTGCAGCCGCAGTAGCTGCTTTTTTGGCCTGCGATTCCCGATATGTAATATAGACGGTGCTTAGGAAAATCACCGTGCCACCGACCCAGGTCATCACATCTGGGAACTCGCCGAACATCAAAAAACCAACACCAGCTGCAAAAAGCATTCGTGTGTAATCTATCGGCGCCACAGCAGTGGCATCAGCCAATTTCAATGCTTGCGCCATGCACAGATGGCCCAGCGTCGCCATCACCCCGATCAGGACCATCCACATGGTTTGTTCAAACGTCGGCCACGTCCAAAAGAAAAGTGCTGGGATAAATGAGAAAATCGTAAAGAACACATTGGCGTAAAATACCATCGTGATACTGGAATCAGTGCGCGACAGAATCTTCACGCAAATCAATGCAGAAGCCCAGAAAACAGTCGACATCAGCGCAACAAGCGCACCGGTTCCAAAAATCCCCGAGCCCGGCCGGATGATGATCAGTGTGCCAATAAAACCAACCAAGATAGCAGCCCAACGCCGCATCCCTACTTTTTCCTTGAGCACCACAGCAGCACCAATCGTCACAAACAAGACGGTGACAAAACTGATCGCCGTCGCATCCCCGACAGGCATCATACCAAGCGCCGTAAACCAACTGAGAAGTGCACACGTTCCGATGATCGCACGAAAGAATTGTAGCTTTGGTTGCTTGGTAATCCAGAGCGAGCGATCTTGGCGCAACAAGAACGGGAACAGCATCATGAACCCAATCACGTTTCGATAAAATGCTATTTGAATGGGATTAATCTCGCTCGATAAATCGCGAACTAAGACATGCATCACTGAAACAAGCGCAGCTGCAACGCCCATAAAGGCTATGCCCTTGAGGTTTGCGATCCTGTCTTTTTCTGCAGCAGCGGCGATCGCTACGGGGGAATCTGTGTCCATTATTTGGCGATTAAAAACCTTGAAACTTGACCTAAAGCCGATTGAAGTTCACCCCTGCAGTCACAAAATCAGTGAATACCTGATTTCCCAATCATGGGGATCACACAAAGCGGCGTCAAACCCGTGAAGAGAATAAGGATAGTAAAATGATTCGTTGTGGCGTAGCTGGACTTGGCCGATGGGGACGTGTTCTGGTCGATTCCGTTCACGGAAAATCCGATAAAATTGTTTTCACCGCGGGTGTTACAGGGCGCAAAGACCGGGCTGTCGATTACTGTAAAGAAAACAATATCGATCTTCGTGATAGCTACGACGAATTGGTGAACGACCCGGAATTAGATGCCATCGTATTGGCAACCCCCCATACCCAACACTTCGATCAAATCATCCAGGCCGCCAGCGTCGGCAAGCCTGTGTTCGTTGAAAAACCGATGACACTCAATCCCGAAGAGGCCCGCCACGCTGCCGAAACCATGGCTGGCGCAGGCTTGCCATTATGCGTTGGCTTCAACCGACGCTTTTTACCCGCAATGCAAAAACTTCGTGACATTGCCAACGACGGCACATTGGGCAAGGTCATCCACATCGAAGGCAATATTTCTGGTAGTGGCGCGCTGCGCTACACTGATGATCACTGGCGCGCGTCAGAAACCGAAAGCCCCGCCGGTGGCATGACCGCGATGGGTGTCCACATGATGGATTCCATGATTTCGATCATGGGCGGCGTCGAGAGCCTACGCGCGGTTTCAGAACGACATGCAGCACCCGTCGCCGTAGATGACACGACCTTCGCATCACTAAAGTTCAAGTCAGGAGTCACTGGCGTGCTCACAACCATGTTCGCGACCCAACAATTGTGGCGCGTCCAAGTCTTTGGCGACAAGGGCTGGGCAGAGGTCCGCGATCAAGATCGACTGGAAATCCGATTAATCGAAGGGGATACATCGGTCCAAGACATGTCGGGCACCGACATTGAGCGCGCCGAGCTAGAAGGCTTTGCCGACACAATCACAAACGGGACACCGTATTTGGTGCCCGTTGATGATGCCATTCATGGAATCGAAATTCTGGATGCGATTGCGCGCGCCGCCAAAGACGGCATCGAAGTCAAACTAGGCTAAGCCTAGTCACGCAATCCATCGATCTTTTTATCGGTGTTGTATTGGCTGAGTGAATACACCGACCAAATGGCGGCCGGGATCCATCCAATCAATGAGAGCTGCAGAATTAAGCAGATCACGCCTTGGATAGGTTTACCGATGGTGAAGAAGTTCAACCAAGGAATTAAAAGTGCCAAAATAAGACGTAGCATTGCGGGCCTCCTCGTAATTGCTTTGCACTAAATGCTTAAGGCCTAAGTTCCACGATTGTCCCGGCCCCCGCAAGCGGATAAAACACGCCCACTATGGATGTAAACCTTTTTAATTTCGACCTACCGCAAGCTTTGATTGCCCAAGAACCAGCGCGCCCGCGCGACAGTGCACGTCTGTTGCATATTCCAGCGGGTGTCGACACATTTGGCGATATGATCGTACGTGATCTACCGCAGCTCCTACGGGAAGGCGATATTCTGGTTTTTAACGATACTCGCGTCATTCCCGCACGATTGGTAGGCAAGCGCGGAGATGCGACGAACCGCGGCAAGCCCGATGGCGGCGCCAAGGTTGAGGTCACGCTGCACCAACCCGTCGATGCCCATACTTGGCGAGTATTTGCCAAACCTGCAAAAAAATTGAACCCACGCGACTATATAGTTTTCGCCCCGGGCTTTGCCGCAGACTGCGTTAATGAGGGCGACATGGGTGAACGCTGGTTGAAATTCAATGTGGCGGGCCATGAGTTGATCGAAAAGCTCCATGCCCACGGCGTCATGCCGCTGCCGCCTTATATTAAACGCCCAGACGGTGGCAGCGCCGAGGACCGTGACGATTATCAAACCATGTTCGCGGCCAAAGATGGCGCTGTCGCAGCACCAACCGCCGCCTTGCATTTTACTGATGATTTATTGAATGCCGTTCGCACAGCTGGCGCTGTTGATACACGCATCACCCTTCATGTTGGCGCCGGAACGTTCCTGCCCGTGCGCGCCGAAGACACCGATGATCACGTGATGCACACCGAGCGCGCCATGCTGTCCGCGGAAACAGCCGAACTGCTGAATGACGCACGAACTGATGGTCGTCGGATCGTCGCTTGCGGGACGACAGCGCTGAGGACGCTTGAAAGTGCTGCAGACAAAAACGGTGTTTTTCATGCTTATAACGACAACACGGACCTGTTCGTCACGCCAGGTTATAAATTCAACGGCATTGATGCGTTGATGACGAATTTCCACCTGCCGTGTTCCACCTTGTTCATGTTGGTTTCTGCAATTGCCGGATTAGATCGGATGCAAGCAGCCTACGCGCACGCCATCGCAAACGAGTACCGATTTTATTCATACGGCGATGCATGCTTTATCGAACGTGCGGATAATGTGTCATGAGCGGAACGGGCTTTAAACTATTAGCGACAGATGGAACGGCGCGTCGGGGCCAAGTCTCAACTGCACACGGCACGTTCGAAACACCCGCATTTATGCCCGTGGGGACAGCGGCAACCGTTAAGGCGATGACGCCTGAATGGGTCGCAGAAACAGGCGCTGAATGCATCCTAGGCAACACATATCATTTGATGCTGCGCCCGGGTGCAGAGCGCGTGGCAAACCTGGGCGGCTTGCACGAATTCATGAATTGGCACGGCCCCATTCTGACCGATAGTGGTGGTTTTCAGGTGATGTCCTTGAATGACCTCCGCACTTTGACCGAAGAAGGTGTGCGATTTCGGTCCCACATCGATGGCAGTTATCATGATTTATCACCCGAAAGCTCAATGGATATTCAACGGCTTTTAGACGCCGATATCACCATGGCATTTGATGAATGCACCCCTTTTCCGTGCGAAAAGGATGAGGCTGCAAAAAGCATGGCACTATCTATGCGCTGGGCAAAACGATCCAAAGACGCGTTCACCGAGCGTGATGGCTATGGATTGTTTGGAATTGTACAAGGCAGCGTTTATCAGGACCTGCGCCAAGAAAGCATCACAGCCCTGACCGACATCGGCTTTGATGGCTACGCCGTCGGTGGTTTGGCCGTCGGCGAAGGCCAAGAAACGATGTTAGAAGTGTTATCTTATACGCTGCCGGAACTGCCCGATGATCGACCTCGGTATTTGATGGGTGTCGGTAAACCAGATGATCTGGTTTATGCGGTGGCACGGGGCATCGACATGTTCGATTGCGTATTGCCAACGCGATCTGGTCGGACCAATCAGGCGTTCACACGGCGCGGCACCGTCAACATGCGGAACGCGCGCCACAAGGATGACAAGCGTCCCATTGATCCTGATTGTACGTGTTATACATGCACGACATATTCCCGTGCTTATGTCCATCATCTGGTCATGGCCAAGGAAATTTTGGGCATGATGCTACTGACACGGCACAATTTGCATTACTATCAGGAACTCATGGCGGGGATGCGGGATGCTATTACATCCGGTACATTCGACGTGTTCCAGGCTGCTTTTGAGAAAGACTACTTTGGCGAGGATATAGAACCGCTATGATCGATCAGACCTACGAAACGCTGACCCAATTGGGTCAACCCGGAGAAGCCCCGGAAACACCAGAAGCCGCGACCCTCGACTGTGTTCCCAATCCACATGCAGACACACCTTATTTGATCCGGTTTGCCGTTCCTGAATTCACATCAGTCTGTCCGGTCACAAGTCAGCCTGACTTCGCACATCTGGTCATCGACTATGTGCCGGATCAATTGATCGTCGAGAGTAAATCGCTGAAATTATATATGGCGAGTTTTCGCAATCACCCTGGATTTCACGAGCAATGCACGCTTGATGTGGCGCAAAAGATCATCAGCGCAGCGGCCCCAATATGGCTTCGGATTGGTGGGTACTGGTATCCACGCGGTGGCATCCCACTGGATATTTTTTATCAAACTGGCACCCCGCCAGAAGGCGTGTGGCTCCCCGATCAGGGCGTCCAGCCGTACCGCGGGCGTGGCTAAATAGCGGCTTCGAGCATCTTGTTCATGTGAACAGTGATGCTGCCACGGATCATATTTGATCTCTCCAACTCTGCGTAACCGTTCTTGGTATAGAACGCCAAATTCTCGGTAAATGCCGCGTTGGTATACAGCCTGATTTCGGCAAATCCCAATTCTCGCGCACTTAGTTCAGCGTGCTCAAGAAGCAACCGACCGCATCCTTTACCCTGATGATCAGGATGCACGGCGATGTTTTCGATCAGCAAAAATGACTCTTCGGGAAAAAGCTCGACAACCCCGCACAGGACACCATCATCTTCGAGCAATTCGACAATGTGGGTATCCATCGTTTCCATGTAATCGTCATCCATCGGCAGCGGTTTCTGCCCGATCACAGACCGCCACCGGGCGTATGCCAACTGGGTTAGGTCGTAAACATCACACGTATCAGCAAACGTAGCACGCCGGATTAGCATCGGACGATTGATGCATATTCAGACATCTTATTCAGATTCTTGTTCCGATTTTGGGGCCAGCAACCATGCGCACAAAGCAACAGCGATGGCAGCTCCGATAAATTCTGAGACGATAAATCCACTCAGATCGATGGGCCGAATTCCAGAAAACGTATCCGTCAGGCTTCTGGATATGGCGACAGCGGGATTGGCAAATGATGTCGAGGCTGTGAACCAATACGCTGCCGTAATATATAATCCAACTAACCACGGCACGGCAGTTTCACTGAATTTGATGCCCGCGAAAATGATGAAGACCAAACCGAACGTCGCAACGACTTCGGCACTCCATTGATGGATACCTGTTCGCGCTGTTTCTGATGCCTGAAGAACCGGCAATTCAAACATCCAATGCGCAATCATCGTCCCACCAATACCACCTGCAATTTGTACAACAATAAATGCCAACGCAACGTGCATTGCGATTTCACGCCGCAGCAAAAATGCAAATGTCACAGCAGGATTAAAATGCGCGCCAGATATGGGCCCCAGCGTTGTGATCAAGACAACCAAGATTGCCCCCGTAGGAATTGTGTTTCCAAGAAGCGCCACCGCATCATCAGCCGACAGCACGTCGCCCATAATTCCAGAACCAACTACCGTTGCAACCAACATGCCTGTCCCCAAAGCTTCGGCGGTTAATTTTTGCGGCAATGAATACGGCATAAGAACTAAGCCTCAGGCAGGTTGTCGACGTCGACCGAAACGTCAGTGAATATATCATGGCTGGGCACTGATTTTAGTTTCAACATTCTTCGGCACGCATCAACCATAATGGGGGGCCCTGCAAGATACACTTGATGTCCATACAGCAGTTGGAAATCTGCCGCCACCGCATCACCCACCATACCGCGCCGACGACCAGAATGATCATTCATATCAGAGACCACCGTCACAAAACGAAAGTTCGGATATTCACGGCTAAGGCCAATGAAATATCGCTCCAGATAAATCTCAGATTCATTGCGGACACCAAAATATAAATGGATATCTTTATTGAAGTTGGCAGCCAAAGCGCTTTCCACGATTGATTTCATCGGGGCCAGACCTGTGCCGCCGGCAATGGCAACGATAGGGCCTTCATGTTGTTCGCGAAAATACGCGGCACCGAACGGCCCGTCGACAGCAACAGCGTCACCAATCGAAACTTCATCACAGATCGCATCAGTTACACCGCCAGACCCAGATCTGCGGACGTGTAATTCAATAAGCCCTGCAGCACTGATATTCGCGATGGAAAAATCACGCGGATCACGGCCATTAAATTCAAAACTTGCGTATTGCCCCGCACGCCAATCAAAAACCGCTCCATCCTTTGGCGCGATCTTTAGCACACGAATATCGGCAGTCACATGCTCGGCCTCGGCAACGCAACAGGGGATCGCAGTCGTAACCGTCATTTATGCGATCTCGGAAATCGATTAAGACTTTCAGTCCGTTTCGGTGCGGTTTGCATGGCTCTTTTGTGGCGCGGCTCTGCGGCGATGGTCGCAGCATACATCTGCTTTGTGGCTTCGGTCATGATCACGCCAGCTGCTCCCGGGAATAAGCGTTTGCCCATTTTCTCCCACGCTGCGGCGGGTCCCTGCACGACACGCAGGTTAATCGGGGGCACAAACAAGGCCCGAGATGTCTCGTTCGGCATAAACATGTTTTCTTTTAAAAGTTGCGAGAGCTGCCCTCTGGAATATGGACGCCCATGTCCCATTGGGGTTGAGTCAGCACGTGCCCATAAACCCCGGCGGTTTGGCGCAATGACCATCAATCGACCAGAATCAGCCAACACGCGCCATACTTCGCGTAACATTGGGCGCACTTGCTCGGAACATTCCAAGGCATGGATCAGCAATACGCGATCAACAGAAAGGTCCGGAAGCGGCAAGTCCGCGTCATCATTCAACATTGTCAGGCCACGCTCTCCCACCGGCCAATGCATCACACCCTGACCCGCTGGCATCGCAGCGATAACCCGCTCTGCCTCCTCGCGGAATATGCCTAAATATGGAGTCGGGAACCCAATACCAAGCACCCGCTGCCCTCGCACATCGGGCCACATACGTCGTAACTCATGCCGGATGATCCGCTGGACAGTTCGGCCCAGTCGGTGCGCATAAAATTCGCGAAGATCAATCACATCGTTCCACATGCGGCGGAGCTTATAAGGTTTATGGGCGCCGGTCAGCCCCGGATAAGCTGATTTCCGCAACCTTTATCACGTCTGAGGATTTAAAGGATGAAACCTTGGGGCGCTTTCCTATATATAAAGGATCACCTATCCAGTTTTTATTTTTCACAATTAAACATTACTTCCCAGGAGAGCATAACATGCAGCTTCGTTTTTCACCGACGTCACCGTTTGTGCGGAAAGTCCGCATTACCGCCATTGAGGCCGGTTTACAGGATCAGATCGAACACATCACCACCGACCCTTGGTCTCCGGAAACCGACCTCCGCCAAACCAATCCTCTTAGCAAAGTACCCTGCCTGATCACAGATGATGGCACTGCACTTTATGACAGCCCTGTGATCTGCGAATACTTGGATAGCCTAAACGCGGGCCCAAAAATGTTCCCAGAAGACCCATCTGTTCGATTTAAAATACTCGCCCTTGCCGCAGCAGCCGATGGAATGACTGATGCTGGCATCTTGCATCTGGTCGAAACCGTACGCCGTCCCAAAGAACTGAAATGGGAGTGGTGGGATGAGCGTCAGCAAGAAACAATGCGGACTGCATTGACTGTCTTGAATGATGCTGCCCCATCAATGGCAACCACCGACGGCCCGATCACCATCGCCGAAATCACGGCAGGCAGTGGCCTGGGATGGATGGATCTACGTTTCAAAGACCTTAATTGGCGCACAGACAATCCAGCGCTTGCTGACTGGTTCAAGAAAATCTCCGAACGTCCGTCGTTCAAAGAAACCGAGCCACCTGCCGCTTAAGTATCTCGGGCAAAATCCGGAAAATACTCCCGGGTGATACGGTCTGCATAGACAACCAGATTGTCGTGCGTCCGTGCCGCCCGGGTCATCGGCGTGTCCAAGCTGACTTGGGTCAAACTGATCAACGTTCCCCAAACGGCGCAATCTATGGTTCTGATTTTATCGCCATGGACATAAGGTCCATCACCAACGATGGCTGCCAACGCATTTAAATCACGTGATGCCATCGCATATACATCGTCCGCACTGTGACGACCTGTACCCTGCTGCCACAGCTGCTTTTTGACCATCCGTTTGGCAAATGCCCGCATGATCGGTTGCAGAATAGCGGGGATCGATGTGAAAAATGCCGCACTGATTTCAGGCCAGCCACCACCTTCCCAACGATCATAAACCAACTGCCAATAAATACGCTCTTCGAGCAGTGCGACGGTGGCTTGGTCCGCAGCCAGTTCGCTGGCAGATAAACCATCATCCAGTTTCACATCACGTGTTTTGGTCAAATGTTCAATAATCAGCGTGCTATCACCGATCTTCTGGCCTTGATCCATAATCCACGGGATTTTCTTTTTCGGCGCAGAGTTCGGCATCACCTGTTCTTCAATTTCATAAGAAATATCCGCAAGCTTCAACCAAAGTTCTAGCTTCGCACAGAATGGCGATGCGTTGGGTATGCCTAAATGACGAGGAAACTGGACCAGCTTGATCGGTTCATCGCTCATGTCGTTTTCCTTCGGCTCAATAATTCTTTGGACGCCAATAGTGCCCCACCAACAATCAAGATGCATCCTATCGCCACGGCCCAGGTTGCATCACCTTTGCCAAATGCGATGAGTAACAATGTCGATATCAAAGGTGCGGCGTATGCAAACGCGCCGAGCACCTGAATGTCACCATGCTTGGTGCCGTAATCCCACGTAAAGAATGCAATCCCAACAGGTCCCAGCCCCAAGCCGATGACACCCAACCATTCAAGTCCACCATTTGGCCAAACTGTCGTCTCAAACGCGATGTGACATACCAGTGCCAATATCGCTGTCGCCGCGCAAAACCCACCGACCGTATCTGTCGGCACATGCTGGAACCGCCTATTCAAAATAGAATACGTCGACCAGGTCAACGCACAGCATACTGCCATCACATAACCCAATGTGAATTCAGGTTTGAAACCGGATAGACCCCGCCCATCCGTGATCAACAGAACCGCTCCGACAAGCCCAGCGACAGCCCCCGCAACATGCCACCACCGCAACCGTTCACCGGGCAACAATGCTGATCCCACAACGATCAACAACGGCCACATATAGGCGATCAATCCAGCTTCGACGGGCGGCGCATTGCGCAGCGCCATAAAATAAAAAAAGTGATACCCAAATAAGCCAATGGTGCCCAGCATCCATGCGCCCATGGGCTGGCGTAAATGATCAACGATGTTTTCGCGCCGAACCAGCCACTTGATGACGATAAATGTTGTCGCGATTCCAAATGACATGGCAGCCAATTGAAACGGCGGAATTTTCCCGGTCAGCGTCGTAAACAGGGCGAGCAAACCCCACAACAGAACAGCCGTCCCACCAATGAGTGTCGCAGTTATTTTATTAGGATGATGCGGCGGTTGAATTTGCTGGTCCGTCATGGACCCCCTTTTAGATCAACTCTGCGGTTAAGTCTATTCCAGCCCCAAAATACGACCCTATGCTACAACCCCGGTTTCCAGACAACCAAAGTCCCATCGCCTGAACCCCATGTCAGCTCTGGGCGTCCATCGCCATCAAGATCATGCACCACCAATCGATGCGCAACGCGGCTCGCAGGGGATATTTTTGCAACCACTTTTGGTGCTACGCCATCAAATTTTACAATCGTCATCGCGCGCCTGGACGCGTCGGGAACGATCACTTCAGCCACATCATCACCATCTAGATCCTCAACAGCGGATAAAGCCAGCTCCCGCGAACCAATAAAATGATTAGAAAACCCATGTATCATATGATCGACCACAAGCTTATCACCCTGCCATTCATATGCGGTCAGCGTGCCGCCAATGTGCGGCGTGATCACGACCAAGGCTTCGACTTTACCGTCGCCGTCGATATCGCCAGCGCCTGCAGGATTGAGCCATCGATTGGGCGTCCCAATTGACGGGGCCTCGGCCGCGATTGAAAGGGGTAATGCGCCTGGATCCACCAAGACCAAAGCCCCACCTGCATTCTGGTAGGATTTCACGAGCAAGATTTCCTGATCGCCATCACCGTCCATATCAACAAATCTTGGATACCGGTCTTCGAAAACAGCGTCATCATTTAAAGTCAGCGTTTGAGTCTCGCCGTCAGCCTGTTCAAAAATCAACGCACCCGCTTCGATGGCGTCACCCAAAACACCATGTCCATATCTGTCTGTCGGCGATCCAAGCCATGCACGCTCACCTGATAATGACGTCGCAATTTCAGCATCTGGTAGGGCACCTTTTGGCAATGGGTCTTGGCGCAGGGCTTTTGCTGGTTGCAGCACAATTTTACCATCTACCAGCCGAACCAGATATCTCCCGCCATCACTATCCACGATGACAGGTGCTCCATCAGCCGCACGTTCAATAAATGAGATACCAGGCGTGCGGAGTGTCATCACAGAGCTCGACGCATTCGCGGCAAACGAAAGGGCGGCCACAAAAATGACCGCCCCCATATAACGCATTGCAAAAAATACAGTTCGCAAAACCTTAGGCCATATATAGCCCGCCATTGGCGGAGATGGTTGAGCCTGTAATGAAGCCTGCATCATCGGAAGCAAGGAACACGACGCAACGTGCGATTTCTTCTGGTTCACCCAATCGCCCGACGGGTACCATTGGCAGAATTTTTGTGTCTAGAACTTCCTTGGGCACAGCCAGAACCATTTCTGTGCCAATATAACCCGGCGTAATGGCATTAACGGTGATGCCTTTAGATGCTGTTTCAAGCGCGAGCGCCTTAGTAAAACCTATGTCACCTGCCTTGGAAGCGGCATAGTTGGTCTGGCCAAATTGACCTTTTTGGCCGTTCACCGAAGAAATATTAATAATCCGACCAAAGTTCGCTTCACGCATATCTTCAATCACGTTGCGCGACAGATTGAACAAGCTGGATAGGTTTGTATTGATCACCGCATCCCATTGCGACTTGTCCATTTTGTGTA
This sequence comes from Rhodospirillaceae bacterium UBA4479, assembly GCA_002389175.1. GTDB lineage: Bacteria > Pseudomonadota > Alphaproteobacteria > Rhodospirillales > Casp-alpha2 > UBA4479. Next base: position 12,302 of record DGNZ01000155.1, read on the forward strand.
ACGGACGGTCCTTGGTTATGCCTGCGTTGTTGATCAGCACTTCAACTGCGCCAACGTCTCCTTTGATCTGAGCAATAGCAGCAGCAGTTGCATCAAAATCACCAACGTCAAATTTGTAAACTGGAATACCTGTTTCTTCTTTGAAGGCCGCCGCCGCCTCGTCATTGCCAGCATATGTTGCAACCACATTATATCCTGCAGCCTGCATGCCTAAAGCAATCGCCCGACCAATGCCGCGTGTACCGCCTGTAACCAATGCTACTCGTGCCATGATGTCTCCCCTTCGATGAGTCGCCTGATTATTTTTATTGGCGACTGTTTATCCCTGTTTGATGGGTGGGGTGACGATTAATCGCCACCCCCCAATCAAATACTAGTCGCGTTCGACGCACATGGCGATACCCATGCCACCACCAATGCAAAGCGTTACCAGACCCTTCTTGGCGTCTTGTTTTTGCATTTCGTGCAGAAGCGTTACGAGGACACGTGCACCAGAAGCACCAACAGGGTGACCGATTGCAATGGCACCACCGTTGACGTTTACCTTATCGGTATCCCAGCCCATGTCCTTGTTCACAGCACATGCTTGAGCAGCGAAGGCTTCGTTGGCTTCGATCAGATCAAGGTCATCAACAGTCCAACCTGCTTTTTCTAGTGCCATACGGCTTGCAGGAATGGGGCCTGTGCCCATGATCGCAGGATCAACACCAACAGTTGCCCAAGATTTAATGCGGGCCAGTACAGGTGCACCACGTTCAGCAGCTTTTTCGGCAGACATTAGAATAAGCGCAGCAGCACCATCGTTGATGCCCGATGCGTTCCCAGCAGTCACAGTACCTTCTTTGTCGAAAGCTGCGCGTAGCTTGCCAAGGCTTTCAACCGTTGTGCCGTGCTTTGGATATTCATCTACTTCAACAACTGTATCGCCTTTACGACCCTTGATCGTAACAGGAACGATCTCGTCGTTGAATTTACCGGCTTTTTGAGCGGCTTCGGCCTTTTGCTGTGAAGCCGCAGCAAACGCGTCTTGTTCATCACGGGTCAGCTGCCATTTCTGTGCAACGTTTTCTGCCGTGTTGCCCATGTGATAGCCATGGAACGCATCTGTCAGGCCATCGTTGATCATGCTGTCGACCAATGTGCCTGGACCCATTTTAACGCCACCACGAAGGTTCATAATATGAGGTGCCTGGCTCATGCTTTCTTGACCACCGGCGACAACGATATCGCTATCACCAGCCAAGATAGCCTGATAGCCGAGGGCTACAGTCCGAAGACCTGAGCCACAAAGCTGATTAATGCCATAAGCCGTTTTTTCCTGAGGAATGCCTGCACCCATCGCAGCTTGGCGGGCAGGGTTCTGCCCCTCACCTGCGGCGAGGATCTGACCCATGATCACTTCGGATACTTCCTCGGGGTTTACGCCAGCGCGTTCAAGCGCGGCTTTGATGGCCACTTCGCCAAGATAATGTGCGGGAACCGAGCTCAATCCGCCCAAGAATGCGCCGACCGGTGTGCGAGCTGCTCCGGTGATCACTACTTCAGTCATCTCTCTCTCCTTTGATTAGTTAATTTGTTTTTTTGTATACTTGGCGTGGATTAACAATATCCCGCTCCCATAGCCATTGACGTAGGTCAATTTTAGCTGATTTTCAACCAATCAGCTTGCTTTTAATAGCCACGCGGCCAGCGGGTCGTACAACTGTCGTTTTGCCCTTCCCCCTGCAATCATCCCTATATGCCCGGATGAAAGCTGAGAGACCTCCGCATTTGGCAATAAATTGCCAAGCGGCAAGGCCGTATCAGGGGGCACAATGACATCATTTTCAGGTACGATCACCCAGGCTGGCAACGTGAACCGCTTGGGGTCCACAACAGACCCTGCAGTGTGCCAGATGCCTTTCCCCGTGACATTGTCGATGTACCAATCTTGCAAACATTCAATGGCAACGGGGCCTGAAAGCGGCACGCCATCATTCAGCCAATCTTCTAATTGAACAAATGCACGCGCAGTTGCGCTGTCGGATGCCATCGCAGAAAACTGCCGGAACTTCCGAGCTGTCGCACAAGGATCAATCCCAGCGAACATCGCTTGAAGGACATCGACGGGCAGAACGTTCGTTACATCAATTAGGGACCGAAGCCAGGGCATGCTGTTTTGAAGATGCTGGATTCCAGGACGCGGCATCTCTGAAAAATCCCATGGCGTTGCCAAAAGGGCGAGTTTCGCAATCCGATCAGGCGCCCTCGCGACGAGCGCTAACGCCAACAGCCCACCCATACAATACCCAGCCAACATGGGGGATTGGCCTGCGCGCTCGGTCACAATATCGCGAATACGCTCTAGCCGATCAATATAGTCGTCGATACAAAATGACTTTTCTTGACCACCAGGTGTATCCCAATCGACCAGATAAACATCCAGGCCACTTTTGGCCAAGGATCGAACCAAACTATTTTTTGGACCCAAGTCCAAGATATAAGCCCGATTGATCAAAGACGGGATCATAATGACCGGCGGGCCGTCACCCGGGGCATGAAGTAACTTGGTCGAGCCTTCTTCGAAAACACACGCCAGTGGGGATTGGGCTTTCTCTCGCGTTGCGTCGTTAAGCTTACTGACACCTGCAGCAAACTGTTGCACTCGTCCTTGGACTTCGGCTTGGACTGCCGCTGCAAACAATTGCGGGTCTGTAGCGCTAATTTCTTTTAGGAGTTGGGCTTGATTTGGCTGGTCGCCCGCTTTCCAATTCTGCGACACGGCGTTCAAGTTCGCCAATGCGCTCAAGGAGCTGGTGAACGTCATCGTTTGAATAGCCAGATGGAGTGCCAGCGGCCTTGGCGCTTGCTCCTGATTTTGATTGAGCACTTGCACCAAATTCTGGATGATTTCCTGGCTCATCTTCTGATCCTTGTTTGGACGTCATGTTTCCAGCCGCCATCGCGGCCATATTAGCAGCGCCAGCATTCATCAATTCAAACGTCTTGGACATCGCGGTCGCAAAGCCTTCGTCGCCTGCCAATGTCTTGACCTGCTGCTCCCACAAATCGACGTATTCCCGCGCTAAACGCTGAATATCCGCCGCTGAGCCATCATTTTCGTCGCTTCCTGCCATGATATCCGTGCTTATCTGTGGCTGTACAATGTCAGACTATAGCTAGGGAAACCGTCTGCACCAAGTGACGGTGCTGCAACTCGTCACTTAAGAGTGATGCAAAATTTTCCGGGTTTCACATCCCTGGTTCGATTTCTGGTTTTTCGTTGCAGTGCACAAGTTTCAACGGTACGTTTATAGCTTATGGGAGCGGGAGCCTAGCTATGGCGGACAAGAAAAAAAGCGCCGATACGACTGACGGTGTCAAAACTATCACGATCAAAAAGTACGCGAACCGACGTCTGTATAATACAGAGACATCGAGTTATGTGACCTTGGATAATCTCTCGGCGATGGTCAAAGAGGGCAAGGAATTTACCGTACACGATGCCAAGACCAGCGAAGATATCACCCGCCAAGTCTTGACGCACATCATCGTCGAAGAAGAATCAAAAGGCCAAAATCTGTTGCCGATCAGCTTCTTACGGCATTTGATCAGCTTTTATGGTGACAGCCTGCAAGCCGTAGTTCCCAATTACTTAGAACACTCCATGGGGTCCTTTGCCCGCAACCAAGAACAGATGCGCGATTATCTGGATACGACCTTTGGTGGCTTGAACCCGTTCGGTCAGATCGAAGAGATTTCGAAACAAAATATGACCATGTTCGAAAATGCCATGAAGATGTTTACCCCGTTCTATCTTCAAAATGGTGGCGAGCCGCCAGCCGACCACGCTGCAGCGCAACAGCCGACAGCCGAAAGCGACGATGATATCGATGATCTGCGTTCTCAGATGCTTGAAATGCAGCGAAAATTAGACAGCTTGTCGGGTAAAAAATAACAACACACCAGCAACTTTAGTCTGTTATTTGATTTCGCGGACCAGGCGGAAGCTTAACCAGTAACTTTTGACCGCTGCCGGGTTTTTCTGGCGGTTCGCGGAACGCGACATCCTGGAATAATAATACCAGGACCCACCTTTAATAACCCTGAAATGGCATTTTCCATCGGTCCGTGCCTCGGATGACTTTGGTGCACCCTCATAATTGGGGTGCCAGCAATCCTCTACCCATTCAAAGGCATTGCCATGCATGTCGTACACGCCCCAAGGGTTTGGTGCGAAACTGCCAACGGGCGCATTGCCGATACCAGACCATGGCGATCCGCATTTACGGCAATTAACCTGATTTTCCCCGACCAGATCGCCAAACCAATAATTCTTCTTTGATCCCGCGCGGGCGACATATTCCCATTCAGCCTCGCTCGGCAATCGATATTTTTGCCCCGACTGCTGGCTTAACCATTTTGCATAATTTTGCACCATGGCATGGCTGACATTGATGACAGGCATGCGATTGGTTCCCCAATTGTGATCGTGGGGTTTATGTTTACAGGCCCCGGCATCCAGACAGGCCTGCCATTCATTGTGGGTTGTCTCGAACCGACCGATGGCAAATGCTTTTCTAAAGCGGATCAGTCGTTGTGGTTTTTCAGATTTGTGTTTTTCGGACCCCATCAGATACAAACCAGCGGGCACCACCACCATTTCTGGGCATGTTTCACAATCACGAAAGATGTCGCCGGGTTTTAATTTCTGACCTGATTGAATGATGGGGGCGCGTGGGATGTCACGGGGCGCAATATCCGGATAAACCCCCTGGGCTTCGGCGTGGCGGGTCTGACCGCTAAACGCTATTCCCAATATCACCGTCAGCACTACTAAAATTTTCATACCCAAAGGTGTCCTGCCGTCCGTCATCGGTCAAGCCTCTGAGAGTTTATCGACGGCACGTGATGCGGCTGCAGCGACCAGCGGCGATGGATCATTCAATAATGCTTCGGCACTCGGCCTCAAATCCGTGTTCTCGGAATTACCGATGGCGATCAAAACATTGCGAACAAAACGATCACGCCCTGTTCGTTTGACGGGCGTCCCTCGGAATAACTCTCTGAAGTTTGGGTCGTCCAAAGTGACAAGTTCGGCGAGAGATAAGCCTTTCAATGCGACGTTGGGTTCAAGTTTCTCGTCCACCTCAGCCTGAGAGAACTTGGTCCAAGGACATACAGATAAACAATCATCACAGCCGTAAATATGATTTCCCATGGCATCCATCAGCACATCATCAATCGCGCCTTTATGTTCAATGGTCAGGTACGAAATACATTTCCGTGCATCCAGTTCATAAGGCGATGGGAACGCGCCCGTCGGGCAAACTTGCAGGCACTTATCGCACGATCCACAATGATCGATCTCTGGTCCATCGAATGGCAACTCCAAAGCGATAAAAATCTCACCTAGGAACAACCAAGACCCAAAATCACGGCTTACCAGATTGGTGTGTTTGCCCTGCCACCCAAGCCCCGCACGGGCTGCCAACGGCTTTTCCATCACCGGTGCGGTATCTACAAATACCTTTAAATCCGTTTCGAATGTCTCTCCGATCCAGCGACCCAACTGCTTCAACCGCTTTTTGATGACATCGTGATAATCTTTGCGGGTCGCATAGACACTGACCACACCTTGATCTTTGTGATCCAATGACTGCAGTGGATCATGGTCGGGTGCGTAGTTCATCGCCAATACAATGATTGTCTTAGCGGCAGGCATCAGGGCCTTTGGATTGCCCCGTCGACCATCGTCACGCGCCATCCAGTCCATATCGCCGTTGTAATCGGCATGCACAAATTTCGACAGCGCAGCGATATCTTTTGGATCCGTCTCTGCTCCTGTGAAGCCAACTGCATCAAAGCCGAGCGAGAGCGCCTTTTCACGGATGAGGTTTTTAATATCCGCCGCCGATTTGTTCATTGGATCATCTCTCGTCATCATTAGACCATTATGCTAATCACGTGGCGAAGCTACAGGGCTTTTTCGGAAATAATGATATGACCTTACATCGACTGGCCGTTGTACTCCTGAGCGGGGGACTAGATTCCGCGACCGTGGTCGCCATTGCCAAGGATCAGGGATTTGACGTGGCCGCGTTGTCTTTCAGTTATGGGCAACGTCATAAGATCGAATTGGAGGCCGCAAAAGCGCTCGCTGAAAAATATGCTATTGAGCGCCATGTGATTGCAGATATTGATCTTCGCGTGTTCGGGGGTTCTGCCCTAACTGATGATATTGACGTCCCAAAACACCGCAGCGAAGACGAGATGTCAGTCAAAATCCCCATAACGTACGTACCTGCGCGTAACACCGTTTTTCTGTCATACGCTTTGGCATTCGCAGAAACGTCAGGGGCAAATGATATTTTCGTGGGTGTTAATTCACTGGATTATTCGGGATATCCCGATTGTCGGCCTGAGTACATCGAAGCCTTTGAGACGCTCATGAATCTGGCGACAAAAAAAGGCGTCGAAGGCGAGCGACCATTTTCTCTGCACGCCCCCCTGATCGATATGACCAAAGCCGACATTATCCGCGAGGGGACTGCCTTGGGCGTTGACTATGCCATGACCATGAGTTGTTACGACCCCATTGCCGATGGCAGTTCAGTGGGAATTCATTGTGGTGCTTGTGATGCTTGCCTGTTAAGACAGCGGGGATTTCGGGAAGCGGGGGTTCCTGATCCTTCGCGTTACGCGACGACTTAGGAGAGCTAGATGTTTAAGACGACGACTTTGGGTGCCATTTTATTCGCAATAACTGCTGCAACCCTATCCCCAACACCCGGCATCGCGCAGACTTCTGACGCTGGAAAATACCAAATCGTTAAATCGACCGAGAATCGCGTTTGGCGGCTGGATAAAGAAACCGGCGAAATCGCCGTTTGTGACTTGGATGGTGCAAATTTAGTGTGCACAACGTCCTCTGACGCTGCAGAGGTCCCAAAGAAATCCTATGCCGAATTAGAGAGTGAAAAGGCTGCTGCCGCCAAAGCTGCAGAAGAGAAAAAGCAAGTTGACCGCGAGCAGGAGTTAAAGATGTTAGATAAAGCCATCACTCTTCTTCGTGAATTTATCAACACTGCCCTTGGCAACGAAGCCACAAACTAGAAATAGAACCCGGCGCAATGACGCTTTCTTTTGATTTCCGTGACTTAGCGGACTATCACTACCCGGCTTAACATCACGCAAAAGCCGGACGCCATAGGTATGACTGACAAATTAAAAGCGCTAAAAGCGGTAAGACACGAAATCGACTCCATCGACGACCAGATTCAGGATCTTTTGATCCAAAGAACCAAGGTTGTCGAAAAGGTGCGCGAGATCAAACACGGTGATGATGTAAAAATTCGTCCCGACCGTGAAGCCGAGATGATGTACCGGCTGACCGCACGCCATCATGGCAACTTCCCCAAGCGCGAAATGTGCCGTATTTGGCGTGAAATTATTGTCGCAACCTTATCGTTCGAAGGCCCATTTTCGATTGCCGTGATCGACCCCGAAGGCATGCCCGGCTATTGGGATATTGCGCGCGATCAATACGGATCATTTTCGAAGATGTCCCGTCACCCAACAGGTCGCTCCGTCGTCGAAGCGGTTAGGAAACAAGATGCCGTCGTCGGAATTGTACCATTGCCACGTGGCGATGACCCTGATCCGTGGTGGCGATACATTGTATCAACGACGCCCGACACACCCAAAGTCATCGCGCGATTGCCATTCGTTCCAGATTCAAACATTCGCGATAACAGCTTAGAAGCCCTGGTCATTTGTCCTATTCAACAAGAAAGGACTGGCCGGGACCGCTCCCTGCTTGCAGTCGAAGCAGACGAAGAAATCGGCGCACGGCGCATTGAAGATGCCTTAAATTCCGCAGGTGTCTCTGCAGCATTTGTGCAGCGCTGGCATGATCCGCAACGCCCGCCGGGCTGGACATATTTGGTTGAAGCGTTTGGATTTGTTGATCCGGCTGGAAAACAATTCCCCCGTTTCATCGATAGCATTGGCGACTCTGCACAACGCATTGTCCATCTAGGTGGCTACGGCACGCCATTGGGCAAGCAGGATGTCGCAAAAGATAACAAGTCATGAGCGATTCTCCAAAACCACGCGATGGTGTGATGGATATCGCCGCATACGTTGGCGGCGAGTCAAAGATTCCCGGTGTCAACCGCATCATTAAACTGTCATCGAATGAAGGCCCATTCGGTCCCAGCGTGCATGCTTCAAAAGCGCACGCGACCGAAGCGATTAACCTGCATCGCTATCCCGATGGCGGGGCCGTAGCACTGCGCGAAGCCATTGGAAAACGTTATAATCTGGACCCCGTACGCATTGTCTGTGGTGCCGGATCGGACGAATTGATTTCACTCCTGTGCAGTGCGTACACATCGCCGGGCGACGAAGTCTTGTATTCTCAGCACGGGTTTATGATGTACCCAATTTCGGCGAAGGCTGCGGGTGCAACACCTGTAACCGCCCCTGAAACCAATAAAACGGCTGATGTAGATGCGTTGTTGCGGGCTGTCACCGATAAGACAAAGATCGTTTTCTTGGCCAATCCGAATAATCCCACCGGGACGTACCTGCCGAAGGCCGAAGTTGCACGCCTGCGTGATGGGTTACGCGATAACATCTTACTGGTCATCGATGCGGCATATGCAGAATACGTGAAGTTGGATGATTATTCGGCTGGCATCGAGTTGGTTGATGCTGGAAACAATACGGTCATGACCCGGACGTTTTCCAAGATTTATGGCTTGGGCGGCGTCCGCCTGGGCTGGTGCTATGCGCCCGAAAACGTGGTCGATGTGCTGAACCGCGTGCGGGGACCTTTTAACGTTAGCTCATCAGCCATCGCGGCCGGCGTCGCGGCAATTGAAGATGTCGCGTTCGAGGAAATGAGCCGTGCCCACAATGATAAATGGCGCGAATGGACGGCTGTTGAACTGCAGAAACTGGGCCTGGATGTCACACCAAGCCTTGGTAATTTCCTGTTGGTATGTTTCGGAGACGATCCTGATCGCAACGCCGAAGCCGCAGATCAGTTCCTTAAAGCACGCGGCATCGTTATTCGCCGTATGAATGGTTACGGGTTTCCAAACTGCCTGCGCATTACCATCGGCCTCGAAGAAGACATGCGCGCCGTTGTCGACACACTCGCCGCATTCCTGGGCCGCAATGACACGGACGCAAACCAATGACGGACACCGCGATATTTGATCGGATCACGTTCATCGGGATCGGCTTGATCGGTTCATCAATGGCACGAGTTATTAAGCGCGATGGACTGGCCAACCATATTACAGTCACAACCCGCAGCCAGGAAACGCTGGATAACGCCATCGAGCTCGGACTTTGTGATACAGGCACACTGGATATGGCAGAGGCTGTTCAGGGTGCTGACTTGGTTATGATTTGCACGCCGATGGGTGCATTCGCATCGATTGGTGCAGAAATTGCTGGAAGCCTGAAACCAGGCGCGATCATCAGCGATGTCGGGTCCGTAAAAGAACCTGTTTTTGAGACGTTGGCCCCGGCTTTGCCAGATCATGTCCATTTGGTCCCCGGCCATCCCGTTGCTGGGACAGAGCAATCGGGCCCTGAATCTGGGTTCCCCGAGTTGTTTGAAGGCCGCTGGACAATCCTGACCCCCGCCAAAGGCGTTGATGCAAATGCAACCGCACGGGTTGAAGAGCTTTGGAAACGGTGTGGTGCCATGGTCGAAATCATGGATGCAAAACACCATGACCAAGTGTTAGCGATCACATCCCATTTGCCGCACTTGATAGCCTATACCATTGTCGGAACGGCAACTGATTTAGGCGAAGACATGCAAAAGGAAGTTATTCAGTTTTCTGCTTCGGGGTTTCGAGATTTTACGCGGATCGCCGCCAGCGACCCCACCATGTGGCGCGACATTTTTTTGACCAACCGCGATGCGGTCTTGGATGTTCTTGGTCGGTTTGATGAAGACCTGACAGAACTGAAACGAGCGATCCGCCGTGGTGATGGCGATGCATTATTCGACCACTTCACCCGCACCCGTGCTATTCGTCGAAGTGTCATTGATGCGGGCCAGCAAATTCCGCCCGCGCCCGCAAACGATACCGATTGATCATAGAATAGAGGCCAATGATGCAAGCCGTTCTGGATAGTTTTGTCGCTGGTTTTCCAATCTTGTTACTGCATTCATCGGTAACAATCGCGATCTTGGTTGCTGGTGTTTTGCTGTATATTTGGATCACACCTTGGGATGAAATGTCCCTGATCAGGGCTGGCAATACTGCAGCGTCTATTTCCCTTGGTGGTGCAATCATCGGACTGGCCCTCCCCCTCGCATTTGCAATGTCAGCCAGCGTTAGCGTGTATGAAATTCTGATTTGGGGGCCTGTGACGCTGCTATTACAAATCATTGCCTTTCGGATCGCAGACCTTGTTTTACGGGATTTACCGGCGCGCATTGAATCTGGTGAAATTGGTGCGGCCACATTGTTAGTGTCGATTAAGTTGGCCGTCGCTGCTATCAACGCAGCAGCCGTTTCTGGCTAACAGCAATTATGCGCCGCAAGGATATCATTGCGCTTATCCTATTGGCGCTTTTTGCCATCGGCGGCCAAATTCTTAAAAGTCCAGGTCCCGTCCCGGATGATCCCGCTAATCCAAGACGGCCTGCTCCACAAGTTCAAAGCGATCAGCCGTGGGACGCCCAAACCCGCACATGGTTATCACAAGCCCCGACACGCTCTAGGAATGGGGCACCCGATTGGGCAGGCATTCCCCAGACGTCCGTCATTGATATCCCATCCGATCGCAGCTCAGGCTCTGGCACTGCGTTTTCCGTCGGCCCTGGCGCATGGCTGACAGCCCGCCATGTGGTCGATGGGTGCGACGTTCTTGGGTTGTTGGTCCGTGACCGCAAAGGAATCAAAATCACATCAGTCGAGCACCATCCCCACGCCGACGTCTCGTTGGTCAAAACTAAAGGCAGCCCAAAAGCATTTGGGTTTGGATCACAACCATTCGATGGTGATGATGGATATATGATTGGCTTCCCAAAGGGCCAGCCGGGTGGAGTGCATGGCCGCAAAATCGGCACCACGACATTAAAAGAACGTGGCCGCTATAAAACACGAGAGCTAGCAGATGTATGGAGCGAACGAAGCCGCGTACCGGATCGATTTGACTCATTAGGGGGGCTTTCCGGTGGCCCCGTATTTAGTGAAGATGGACGCTTCGTAGGCGTAGTTTTAGCCGAGGAACGTCGTCGGGGCCGGGTTATCACTGCACAAACCGCGACTGTCCACACCATGTTCCAACGCGCCAATGTCACGCCTGAAACCATGAATACAGACAACCGCCTAACGGCAACAGGGTATCCTGCTGTGGCGCGTGATTTGTTAACATCACTACGTGTCGCCAAGGTGGTTTGCCGCGTTCGTTAGGCTCAGAACCTGAGCTTTTACTTATTTCTACTCCGAATCATCCAATCCAATAGATATGTGATCTCGTTCTGGTTATCCAAAAAGAGACCCAGATTCGGCATATATTTGAAATTAGCAGCTTATTTCCTTTTAGGCCGAACATAGGCCATTTTTTAAGCCCAGTGGGAATCCCATCCCAATCTGCATGTGTTTACATATATTCAGTTTGGGGACTTTCCCATTTCACCCGGCGAAAAAAATGGCAGCCTAGGCCGCAGCTCAAAAAAACTGCTTAATAACGAGCTGTTCCAAATTGAATCTACAACAGGGGGGAAATATGCCGGTCAAACCACCAGTCACCGATCTGCCTATTAATGTTTCCGAATCCGGGTTTTACCGCGGGTTCACAAAAGACGTTGCCATCACCGCTAAAATTTTGGTTGGGGCGCTCATTTTATGGGCCATCGCTTTCCCAGATCAAGCGGCTTCAGTCCTTGGAGAATTGAATAGCCTCATTCTTGCAGGCTTTAACTATTGGTATGTCTACGTGATGGCATTCTTCGTCATTCTTTGTTTTGCACTCGCGCTTTGGCCAACGGCTGGCAGGCTTCGATTAGGGCATGATGACGATCGACCAGAGTTTTCAAACTTCTCATGGTTTTCGATGATGTTTGGTGCCGGGATTGGCATTGGCATGCTGACCTTCGCAACCGCGGAACCAATGTATCACTTTGCCAAGAACCCAAGTACAATCATGGGTCTGACAGAGGGTAGTACCGCTGGCAATGTAAGGGACGCCTATATTTGGTCCTTCACGCATTGGGGACTGGCCGCATGGGCATCGTATGCCATTGTCGGTCTGGCACTTGGATATTTTGCTTATCGTCGTGGACTGCCTTTAACGATCCGCTCAGCGCTAACACCGTTATTTGGCAAAGCATTGTCTGGACCACTTGGACACGCCATTGATGTCGTTGCTGTGGTCGCAACCGTGCTTGGCGTATCACAGACATTGGGCTTTGGTGTGGAGCAGTTTATCTCCGGCCTGACCAGGATCGGTGTGGGTGACTGGCTTCAGTCAACCGCCGCTGATGGTACGAAATCCTCGTCTACAATTGGGATTATCGTGGCATTGATCGTGATCATGGGTGCTTCAACCTTGTCTGCACTTTCAGGCGTCGGCAAAGGCATCAAATGGTTATCAAACATCAACATGGGATTGAGCTTCTTTGTTCTGATCTTCTTCTTGATATTTGGCTCCACGATGTTTGGCCTTACAACTTTGTTCACCGGCATTTGGGATTATCTGGTTTCAATACCGGGTAACATCCTCACGGTGTGGGCAAAGGACGGCACTGAAGTCGGCGATGCACTTGCCGGATGGCAAGGTGGCTGGACCATCTTCTACTGGGCATGGTGGATTGCTTTTGCACCATTCGTTGGCGTTTTTCTTGCTCGTATCTCTAAGGGTCGGACAATTCGTGAATATGTTCTGGGGGCACTTATTATTCCCGCAGTCATGTGCTTTGTCTGGTTCGCATTGGTCGGGGGCACAGCGATTGACCTCGAACTTACTGGAGAAGCCAAAGGGGCCATCGTTGCTGCTGGTCAAGCCGATCAGTTGTTCGCAATGTTAGCCGTTATCCTGAGTGAAAACTTGGCGTACGCTATGTCAGTTATCGTCGTCATCCTATTGCTGACATATCTTGTCACGTCAGCAGATAGTGCAGTCCTGATCATCAACACGATCAATGCTGCTGGTGACGAAGGGCCCAAAGCCCGCCCGCATATCCTATTCTGGGGCGCTGCCTTGGCATTCGTCGTCGGCGGTCTGATCGTTGCTGGTGGATTGGGTGCAATTCAGACAGCGATGGTGATCGGTGCGCTACCGTTCAGTCTCGTCATGGTGCTGATGGGTATTTCGCTTATGAAGGCGATCTATCGTGATAGCCAGCGGTTAAAACACGGGCTACCAACAACTCATGTGGATGCAACATCCGCATCAGAATAAGTTTTACTGATTAACTTAACGGCCTCGGTGCATGCATCGGGGCCGTTTTTTTATCTGAAATTCAATGGATGACTATTCCCAATATATGCGGGGCACACGTATCAATGGGAATGGCCCAACCGTTAGTTTGCGGTCCTGTATCGTTAATGGCACGTCTATCTGTTTTGGCCCACCGCCCGCTGGTACTTTTGCAAACAACCCTAGTGCGGCCTTTGCCAATTGCCCCTCTTGCCTTTTTACAAACTCCTTCGCCACCAGTGCATCAACGGCGGGATTAAAACCAATCACAGATACACCAAAGGCCCCTTCGGGTTGCAAGTTTTGATCCAAGGTAATGGTGCCATCACCATCCAATCCCAATACACCATGGCGCACCGACAGGCGTCGAACTTCGACAACCCCCCCACTACGGCGCCAGATATCCAGTTGCTCAGCCAAAGACCCCGCATGCGTTGGACGGACCAGAATATCAATATCTGTTTGCAGGGACGCGATCTTTTCACCAAAAGGCGAAAGCTGCGGGTCCGGGAGTGTGATTCCATTGGCATTTAACGAAGCACGTAAAAAGATGGATTCATCCCCCTGTGCAAGGCGGGCTGCCAACGCATCGATCTTGATCAGCTGTTCGATGTTTGAACCCTCAATCGCAGCATCGGTTATGGTCAGATCAAACGCCGCCTGATCGCTTAACGTCACAACAAAGGCATTATCGGCTGACGCCACGTTATAGGTGTCAGTCCGGTAACGATGCCGATGTTCGATGCTGACCGGGATACCGACGGAGCCATCGATACGATTCAATTCCCATGGTGTGCCATATGCTTGCGCGTACGGTACATCGACATGCCACTGCCCATTTGCATGGGTGAACTTCAGGTTTTCAAGGCCGATGGTGATGCGACTTGGAAAACCAGAGAACTTGATATCTTGGACGGTGATGTCATGCCCCGCAGTACGCACATCTGCAAACCACGCATCTAATTGCTGACGGGTTTCATCTACCAGCAGATACCACCATGTAGCATATCCAGTAAAAACTAAGATTAATGTGGCGATAAATATAATCAGGCCACGATGGCGGGGGCGACCATCAGATCGCAGGGCAGCCGAGCCGATATTGCGTTCAGGTAAAATCATGAGGTCAATGTAAGGCCTCATCCGCCGAACTGGAAGAACCGATCAGCGGAAATTATTTTGAAACAAGTGCAGGCGCGGTCTCTCGGTCACCGTGGCTGGGGGGCGTAGATATCACCAAGAACACAATATCCTCGGTATTAAGATTGCTAAGTTGATGAGGGACTCCTGCTGGCACGTGGATACCCTGATTGGGATTCAGATGATGAACGACACCATCTACTTCCATCGTAGCGATTCCTGACAAGACATAGAAAAACTGCTCTGCGCGATTGTGAAAATGGCGCGTCTCGGCAGCACCGTGCGGCACCCGTTCTTGAATAACGCTCAACGCATCAGTCTTTGCTAAATGCCAGCCGTCGCATAAATCCCCCCAAGTATAATGCGGGGCGTCTTTAATTGAGATCGCGGTCATCGCATGCTCCAACGTTTCCATACATTTTTCATCAATTACAATGTGCATAGCCCCGTAACAATCGTCGAGGCTTGGCTTGTCATCAGAACAATTTCACCGGTTGTCAGTATGCCCCGAAAGGCATAGCGTCCGCATCATGGCAGATAGTGAACCCGTATTATCCGGCAGTAAAAAACTGCTGATCGCCGCAGCACCGCTGACCTTTGTCTTGCTGTGGTCAACTGGATTTCTGGGTGCCAAATATGGAATGCCCCATGCGGAGCCATTTACGTTCTTAGCATATCGATTCACAATCACATCAGTTCTATTCTTCATCGTATTGTCGGTCATGCGGGTCCCGTGGCCTCGCGACCGGCAAACCTGGATACATGCGACGATTGTTGGTCTATTGATGCATGGCGTTTATTTGGCAGCCGTTTTTTTTGCTGTTGATAACGGTACATCTGGGGGGATTTCGGCGCTGATCGTTGGCGTGCAGCCCGTGTTGACTGCGGTTTTTGCAGGCCTCGTTTTAAGTGAGCGCCTGAGCCTTAAAGCATGGTTAGGAATGGCTCTCGGGTTTGTTGGAATCACCTTGGTTGTTTGGCAACAAGCAGGAGATACAGGCGGGTGGATCGGCATTACCTCGTGCATCACCGGGTTGATCGGGGTGACCGTCGCAACCCTCTATCAGAAACGATTTGGCACAGCGATTGATCTCCGCGTTGGTTCCACCATTCAGTTCGGCGCTGCTGCGATCATGATGTGGGTCTTCGCTCTGACATTCGAAAGTCTGCATATCGAATGGAACACTCAAATAATACTGACAATGGTATGGATGGTCATGGTGCTCTCGGTTGGTGCTGTCACGCTGTTGTATGTTCTGATCCGCCGCGGTGCTGCGTCCAAAGTCGCCAGCCTGTTTTATTTGGTCCCCCCAACGGTTGCGATTGAAACTTATTTTTTGTTTGGCGAGACACTGACCCCCATGGCATTGGTGGGCATGGGGGTCGCCGTCATCGGGGTCGCTCTTGTAACCAAGGGATGATCCGGGGGACAATCCGACGATGACGTCACAACACTCCTATTGCGATTTCGACTCACCGCATTCAGCATTTTGGCTTTTCGCCTATGGCTCCTTAATGTGGGAGCCAAATTTCCCTTTCACTGAACAACGCCGTGCAATCCTGGACGGATACCACCGGGCACTTTGTGTGTATTCGTGGGTTTACCGCGGAACCGAGGAAACACCCGGCTTGGTCTTTGGATTGGAGCACGGCGGCCAAGTTGAAGGGATCGCCTTTCATATTGCAGCGGAGCACGCCGAAGACGTTTTCGCCCAAGTCTACGATCGGGAAATGGTCACCGCCGTATATAAGCCTGTCTGGACAACTTGTGGTTTGGCGGATGGGCAATCTGAAAACGTCGACGCGCTCGCCTTTGTCGCAGAACATAGCAATCGCCAGTATGCGGGCGAACGATCACAGACGGAAACCCTTGATCTTGTTCGACAAGGTCACGGCAAAGCGGGACCATGCACTGAATACGTGATGAACACGGTCAATCATCTCCGCGATCTTGGTATCCGCGATGAAGGGTTGGAACAGGTTGTGGCTAAATTAGCTGATTAAGTTAATCAACCATTTCGATACGTGTAACTATATCCATTCAATGCAGGCGCGCCCCCCAAATGGGCATACAGAATTTTCGATCCATCAGGGAAGAATCCTTTGTTAATCAAGTCCATCATGCCCTGCATGGATTTACCCTCATACACAGGATCGGTGATCATGGCCTCTGTCCGTGCAGCAAAACGAATGGCCTCGTTGGTTTCGTGGCTCGGCACGCCGTATGCCGGATAAGCGTAATCAGGATTGATGATGATTTCGTCATCTCGTATTTTTCGACCTAGTTCTACAATTTCTGCAGTCTGGTCAACGATTTGTCGCACTTGTGCGCGGGTTTGATCCAAAGTGCCTGACGCATCAATACCAATCACACGATTAGCGCGGTTTTGATCTGCAAAACCGACAATCATGCCGCCTTGGGTTGATCCTGTGACGACACAGACGATGATATAGTCGAACTGAAAACCAAGTTCTTCTTCTTGGTCACGTACTTCCTGGGCAAACCCGACGTATCCTAATCCGCCATATTTGTGTACCGACGCCCCAGCAGGGATACCATAAGGATTTCCGCCCTCGTCCCGCACGGACTGCATCGCGTCTTCCCAACTTTGGCGGATACCAATATCAAAGCTCTCGTCCACAATCCGACTATCCGCACCCATCAAGCGCGTCATCAGAATATTGCCGACACGATCATAGACAGCATCCTCATGCGGCACCCAGCTTTCCTGAACCAATCGGCATTTCATACCAATCTTTGCTGCCACAGCTGCAACCATCCGTGTGTGGTTAGATTGGACACCGCCGATGGATACGAGTGTATCGGCATTCGACGCAATCGCATCGGGTACAATGTATTCCAATTTCCGAAGCTTGTTGCCCCCCGTGGCGAGGCCGGAATTACAGTCTTCACGCTTGGCATAAATTTCAACTTTGCCACCCAAGGCTTCTGACATACGGGGCAAGTGTTCGATAGCTGTTGGACCAAATGTCAGGGGATAGCGCTCAAATTTCTCAAGGTTCATTTCCAATTTCCTTCCTCAATGAGAGAGAAACCTTAATCTAAACGCATAGAAATGTGCTTCCATAGTTCGAATAAAATTGCCTTTTAATCTCTTATTTTTACTATAGTTACGGATTATTTATTCAGTATATTAAAAAATATGATAAATTATCTCACATGAATGAACTTGATCGCACTGACATAAAGATACTCCGCGCCCTACAAAAGGATGGGCGTCTGACAAATGCCGAATTAGCGGAGCAAGTGAACTCCAGCCCAGCGACGTGTCACCGACGCACCCAACGGTTGTTTAATGAGGGTTATCTCGATGGGACTCGCGCCAAGATAAAACCAGAGGCTGTGGGGCTTGGCGCTTTAGCCATTGTGGGTGTTGTCTTAGATCGATCTACACCAGAAAGCTTCGAGGCATTTGAAAATGCCGCAATCAAAATGCCGTTTATCATCGATTGTCATTTGGTCGCAGGCGATTTTGATTATTTTCTTAAAATCCGTGTCAGGGATATCAATGATTTCAGTCGCCTGCATGGCTCAAAATTATTAACCCTTCCAGGCGTGCGACAAACAAGGACATTTTTTGTAATGAAAGAGGTCGTTGATCAAGCCCCGCTCGATTTTTAACTCGGCAACGAAATCGATCCGTCTTCGGCAATCGGAAAACCGGGATTGTAAGCGACTTCCCAAAGGTGACCATCGGGATCGGCGAAGTATCCGGAATATCCTCCCCAGAACACTTCTTCGGCGTGTTTGATAATATCAGCGCCTGCGGCCGCAGCCTCGGCCAGCACGGCATCAACTTCTGCTTTGTCGCGTCCGTTATAGGCAAGCGACATACCGCGAAAGCTCGGCACACCCGCATCATCAACGGTCGCATCCTCGGCCAATGCGCCGTGCCCATATAGGCCAAAGATCATGCATCCCGACTGAAAGAACGTGACGTTGTCGTTGCTCATATCAGATGCGGTCCAACCCAACGTTTCATAGAACGCCCGACTACGCGCCATATCGGTGACGCCGAGCGTCACAATGCTGACGCGTGGGTCCATTATCCTATCCGCACTTCGAATAGCCGCACGACGTGCATGTATCGCAGCCTTCTTGACGCATCAACGATGGTTGAGCGCATTTCGGACATTGGCGAAACAAGGACGAATTACCTTGTTGGCCTTCGGCGCCAGCGGCCACGGCCATGGGCTTCGCGACGTCATTATACTCGGGTCCATCGACGGCATTCGGATTGGATATAAACCCCGTATCGATCATGTGATTTTCAATAACACTGCCGATCGCGGCCAACAATGACGGCACATACTTGCCACCGACCCAATACCCACCGCGCGGATCAAACACGGCTTTGAGTTCTTCAACCACGAACGATACATCGCCACCACGACGGAACACAGCCGAAATCATCCGCGTCAAAGCCACCGTCCAGGCATAGTGTTCGGTGTTCTTGGAGTTGATAAAGATTTCGAATGGGCGACAGCGACCCAAGTCATCGATGATGTCATTGAGCGTGATATAGATTGCGTGGTCACTCTCAGGCCAGCGCACCTTATAGGTCTTACCCTGTAATTCACCCGGGCGATCCAACGGTTGGAACATCCGGACCACGGCCCCGGAATCCCCTTCGTCTTTGGGTAAGGATATTTTCGTCGGCGCTTCGAGCGGCAATTCGGGTTCCGCACCCTCGGCTTTTTTCTTGTCGCCAATTTCGAGAACCGCACCTGTCACATCGTTCGGACGGTACGTTGTGCAGCCCTTACAACCCAATTCATAGGCCTGCATATAGATACCTTTGAAGTCATCAAACGATGTGTCTTCAGGGACGTTAATAGTTTTAGAAATTGAGCTATCGATATATTTTTGAACCGTCGCCTGCATCACCAAATGATCTTCGGGGCTGAGCGATTGGGCATCAACAAACGCCTTGGTGAGTGGCGCCTCGCTGCCCTTTAGTCGGCGGTATAAACGAAAGGCGTAGTCAGACACCTCTTCTTCGCGGCGCGTGCCGTCGGGCATCAGCACGTGGCGACGATATTTAAAGCTGAAAACAGGCTCTAGCCCCGACGATACGTTATCTGCGAACAACGAAATTGTGCCCGTCGGTGCGACGGAGGTGAGCAATGCATTACGAATACCGTGTTCCGCAATCGCGTCACGCACGTCTTCGTCCAATTCCTTGATGCTTTCGCCTGCCAAGTATTGTTTGGCATCAAACAGCGGGAACGCGCCTTTTTCTTTGGCGAGCTCAACGGATGCCAAGTAAGCTGCACGTTGTAATGCCTTCAACCAGATTTCGGTCAGCCGGACAGCATCCCGCGACCCATAACGCGCGCCACACATGATCAACGCATCGGCAAGACCGGTGATCCCCAGACCAATCCGGCGTTTTGCGTTGGCTTCGTGTGCTTGTTCTTCAAGCGGAAACCCCGACACATCGACGACGTTGTCCATCATGCGAACAGCGGTCGCGGTGAGCTTTTCCAATTCAGCCATTCTGAGTGTCGCATTTTCTTCAAATGGATTTTCGACCAACCGCGCCAAGTTGATCGAACCCAGCAAACATGCGCCATATGCTGGCAACGGCTGTTCGCCACAAGGGTTGGTGGCGTGGATGGTTTCGCAATAATGCAGATTGTTCCGCTTGTTAATGCGGTCGATAAAAATCACGCCTGGTTCTGCGTAGGCATAGGTCGCCTGCATGATCTTATCCCAAAGATCGCGCGCCGCGATGGTACGATATACCATGCCTTCAAACACCAGATCCCAAGGCGCATCATCTTTGACCGCTTGCATGAACGGGTCGGTGACTAAGACGGATAGGTTAAACATCCGAAGACGGCCGGGTTCTTGCTTGGCTTCGACGAAAGCTTCGACATCAGGGTGATCACAACGCAACGTCGCCATCATGGCACCGCGACGCGATCCTGCAGACATGATGGTCCGGCACATGCTGTCCCAAACATCCATAAACGATAGCGGGCCGGATGCATCTGCACCCACACCTTTGACTTGCGCACCCTTGGGTCGCAGCGTCGAGAAATCGTAACCGATGCCCCCGCCTTGCTGCATGGTCAGCGCGGCCTCTTTTAAGTTTTCAAAGATTCCAGCCATGTCATCCGGTACATCGCCCATGACGAAACAATTAAATAACGTGACACGACGCTTCGATCCGGCCCCAGATAAAATCCGCCCGGCTGGCAAGAATTTGAAGTCGTCCATGGCGTCAAAGAATGGCTGTTCCCAGGCTTTGGGGTCGTCTTCAGCCTCGGCCAATGATGTTGCAACACGACGCCAAGTATCACCCACAGCCTTATCGACAGGTTGACCCTCGGCGTTCTTAAGACGGTATTTCATATCCCAGATTTGCCGGGAAATCGGTGCAACATCGTTCATAAGAAAACTCTACTTTTCGGGCCAAATTGGTGCACTCAACCGGTGCAAACACCTCGCCGTATAATCACGTAGAGGCCCAATATTTTAGACTTTTTGGGTAAAATCATCAAGTTAAATGTTCACGAAATGTTTCCATAACAGTCCACCAAGTTATCCTCTTTAAAGAGGTAAAAAAATGTATTAGTTACAAGGCATTATGGAATTATCCCCGGTTTTAAACCGGGGCCTTCAACACTCTTCCACAGGGCCTCAGTCTGCGCTCAGAAGTCGCGTGCTGGCGTCCTCAATCCGCTCTTCCAAAAGCTTCATGAACACTTTGCGGTCCATCCCTGGATAAATCGGGTCCAGGACTTCTAATGTGATGGTCCCAGGTGTAATCCAGAACTTCCGCCGCCCCCAATGACGCCCAGAATTCAGTGCCATAGGCACCATAGGGACATTTTCTGGCAAGGCTTTATACATCGCCGCAACGCCAGGATGGTAACGCCCACGGGTCCCGGGGTCGGAGCGGGTACCTTCTGGGAAGATGATCACTTGGCGGCCAAGCGACACACGATCAAGTGTTTCAGATACCAAGGTTCGAAGCGCCTTTGATCCCGCTTCCCGGTCGACCGCAATATGCTGGCTTTTGCCTGCATACCACCCCCAAAGTGGAAGATCCATTAGCTCTTGTTTTAAGATGTACTGCGGATCCTCAAGGATCAGATAAAGCGCGAATGTTTCCCACGTTGATTGATGCTTACACGCAACCACGACAGGGCCGGGGGGTAGCTTTTCCAACCCCACGAACTTGTAATCAATACCGCAACCGTACTTCATAATCAGTATAGCTGAACGTGACCACCACTTAAGGCCTTGGCGCATGACCTTGCGGTCAAATGGCATCAACAGCGGCGATGTCAGCAACAGAATGAACAGCCAGCCATAAAACAAGCCGTTGAACACAAGTGATCTAATGAAAGACATATTAGGTCTTGGACCTCATCAAAATAGCTCTAGCTTCACGCCAAGCATCGCCAAGCCACGGACTAATGATTGGCGGGTCCATGCCAGTAAAAATTTATTATATTCAGTCACAGTTAACGCAAACGTCCCGGGGAATGCCCACCACTTCGATTGTTTGACGTGATCAGGGAATACGGGATGCGGCGCAATCATGACATCTGATAGAACATCTTTGAATTCTAACAAACTGCGCGGCATGTGATATGCCGCTGTCACCAGTCGCAACGAAGACAGGTTATTGGCGCGCATCCAATCAGCAGTTTCTCGGGCGTTTTCACGAGTGTTAATGGCATCGCCCAAGCTGATCCGGTTTTCGACATCTTCGGGGCGTTGCTTTTGAACCTTCAACAATCGGTCAACATCGACGCCACGATATACGCCAGAAACAAACAATTGCTCGGCATGATGGGTCATCAGCAAATCAAGTCCCGCCCGCAATCGACCGCTGCCGCCAGTCAGCACGACAATGGCGTCGGTTTTCAAATCCGGCTCGGCAACATCAGTCGGAATGTTGGATGCAAAAGAAAATAGTCCCGCTGCCCATATCACAAATGCGATCAGGACACCCAAAAGACCCGCTTTGATCCACCCTAGTGTTGCCCCTCGAGAACGTTGACGCATGATAACCTCAGAGCATCCGAGCGAGAGAGCGCAAAACCGTCGACCGCGCTGTCGTCATCGCCAAGAATGCGACGCTGATCGGGATGATTGCGAATAAAACCCATTCGAACACGCCAATCGTCATTTCGGGCAATGCCGCACCCTCTAAGCTTTTAGCCAAATAGCCAACCGAAAATAATGCCGGTAGGCCAAGCAACAAGCCAATCAAGCCCCCTTTAAGACCCAACATCATGGCCCTGCTGGCAAACTGCGCAGCGATGTAACTATCTTGGGCGCCGATGAGATGTAAAACTTCGATGGCTTCTTTGTGAATAGCGAGACCCGTGCGGGTCGTAAAGATCACCGTGCCTGTCGTCGCCAATGCGATAAATGCCAACACGGATAGCGCCACCAATTCAACGGAGCGGATCAAATTCACCAATTGCTGCAACCAGACCCGGTGATCATCGACAGTGGCTTCTGTCACCCGGATCTGGATAGACCGTGTGAACGCCTTTAGATCAAATTGTGCTTCATCAGCCAGACCAATATCGATCAGACGTGGTAACGGCAGATCAGCAGCAGATGCGCCCTCGCCCAACCATGGGGCCAAAAGTGACAGCATCCGTTCTTCTTCGATGAGCAGATATCTTTCGATACCGGACGTTCCCGCAATGACGTTGAGGACTTCTTGAAGATTTCGTTGATCCTGTGCGACACCATCAGTCGCGGCAATCTGTACCGTCAGCGTTCCACCGACCCCCTGATCCCAGCGCGCCGCTGTCGCGTTCAATACCAATATGCCCCCAATAGCCAATACGGCGAGGAACACCATAAAAGCAATGAGCCAGGGTAAGAAGCGGCTGTGCGCATCCTTATCAAGCGGGAGATCGGATCTTTTGACACCTAGCATCACACGCCTACAAAAAATTCTCGATACCGGGAGGCTCGCTGTCAGCATCATCGGTATCAAGGGTGGGGCGTCGCCGCCGGGCGGCGGCTGCGGTTCTTGCCGATTCGCGTAATTCGCGACGCTCGCGGGTCGGCGACCGGTTACCACTGCCTTCAATCAAGCTAAAGTGCCCATCATCTAAACGCATGATCGGATAGCCAAGACCATCAACCAGCGACATATTGTGGGTCGCGATAACAATGGTTGTGCCGAGTCGATTGAGTTCCTCGAACAAATGCATCAGACGTAACGCCATCCGGTCATCGACATTTCCCGTCGGTTCATCGGCGAGCAGAATTTTCGGGCGCGCGATCACTGCACGCGCAATAGAGACCCTTTGTTGCTGCCCACCTGATAAAGTCGGGGGCCGCGCCTTCATATGATCTTTGAGACCCACCCACTCTAACAACTCAGCCACATGCCGATTTATGTCGACTTCTTTGACGCCTGCCACGCGCAAAGGCAAGGCGACGTTATCAAAGGTGCTCAAATGTTCTAAAAGCCTAAATTCTTGAAAAACAACGCCTATTTGGCGTCGGAGAGCTGGCAACTCGTGACGAGGCAAGGTCGCAATGTCACGCCCAAACAACGAAATAATACCGCGGGATGGTTTCAAGGCCAGATACAAAAGCTTCAACAACGATGATTTACCCGCACCACTTTCACCAACCAGAAAGTGAAAAGATCCGGTCGCCAAAGAGAACGTCACGTCTTGCAGCACCTCGGGACCCAACCCGTAGCGCAGCCCGACGTTCTCAAATCGTGCGATGTGTGCCTCTGAAAAGCCTTGCATCGAAAAATCCATGTCGTGTGCGAATGTGGCGCACATCATTAACGAACGGTGTCACAATGGCACGCCTGACCTGCGCCCGTCCAGCATCGGCGCATATGTTCCTAAATGGGTTTTCAACAATGATGTCGCGCGCCTCGCTTGCGTGGAGAATCACGAAAGCCTATAAACGATAAGGGTCAACAAATCGGTCACCTATGTTCATTTCCTGCCCAACCTGCGCAACGCGATATAACCTCTCTCCCAATCAATTGGGACAGACGGGGAAAACCGTTCGTTGTACAAATTGTGGCAACACGTGGCATCAGAACCCAGTTGCTGCACCGCCACCCCCTGCCATGCCTGCGGGTGGTGCATCTCATGCGGCACCTCAACAAGCCCCGGCCCCAGCTTACCAACAGCCGCACCCACAAGCGGCCTATCCATATCCGCCACCTGGTTATCCACCGTATCCACCGCCCCCAGGTTATCCGCCTTACCCGCAAGCGCCAGGGGCGCCTGCGCCAACGGCTGAACAGCAACCCGCAGCAGCACCGCCTCCACCAGAACCAGAATTAACCAGCGATCCGGAGCCGGAACCCATGGCTGATTTGATGGATGAAGTTGCAGATACCCCAGACCCTGCGCGCGACGAAGACCCAATGGCTGCATTCGATACCGGTGATGACGATGATGATGATGCATTGTCGCAGGACGATATCGAAGCATTGTTCGATGAAGATGATGAAGATAACGCGCCTATCTCGTCTATGATTGAAGACGACGACGAGGAAGATGACGGTACCGCGTTCGACGACCTAGAAGAACCGGATCCCATTCCAGAAGTATTTACCGCTAGTGAAACCGGCGACGA
>DGNZ01000266.1 GCA_002389175.1 Rhodospirillaceae bacterium UBA4479
ATATTCTCAAGGCCTACGGAGGCGAAGCGTTCTGCTTGAAGCGGGGATTTCACGAAGGCTCCGGAAAAGCCTTTGATGACGCGCTGGCGAAGACGCAAACCCCTGCTGTCCCGCGCAAGCGGTCGCGAGGCATACTGGGCGTTGCACATGTACAAAGGTATACCAGCCGTACGGGCCGCGAAGATCATCGAGGGCCAGATTTCAACTTCGAGTGTGAGGCCAATCTTTGGGCGGCATGCTCGGAAAAAGCGCCGGTAGCACCATTGCATATCGAATGGCACCCAGATCGGCACCAATTGCCCTGAGGCAATTTCGGACTTGAACTGACGTTCGGATTCGCGCCGTCCCGTGGGCGTAAAATGCGTCAGAACCACTTTGTCGCCGCGCGCGAGGACAAGTCGGATCAATCCGATGGCCGAGCGTGTTTCGCCCAAGCTCACGGCGTGAAACCACAGTGCGCCTTGCGGAAGTGACCGACGGTAAAATCCGAAACGCTCCGCCAGATGGCCGCTATAATCCGCATCGCGCCTGCCCCTGTGCCAAAGATAAATCAGGACGAGCGGAACAAGCATGATCCACAACAACCGATAAAAGACTAAGAACACTTTAATAATCATGACACAAACCTGATCAGAACGTCGTACCGCTTGCAAGGGGACTTTTCATGCCTCCCCCGACCCCGCGACCTTCAAAAGCCAAGGGCAATCCGGTTGGACTGCAACGGGCAAGTCATTTGTGTCAAGCCGCGATATCCGCAAAGGGTCCCCCGCGGGCGACCATAACTCGGGCACCACCGTAAATCCATTGGCGAAACCTGCGTCGCGGACCACAGTGGCGACATCGTCGTTTTCGTCGCCAAATGGATAGCAATAAAAACCGCCTTTAACGGGCGCGCCGATGGCAGCCAAAGCAGCGACAGAGCCATCGACCTCATTTGCAAGTTGGTCAGCAGAGGCTTGACCATGCCATAGATGCAAATCTCCATGCCCCCCAAATTCCATACCACTCGCCCGCATTTCTCGCGCGTGATCGGGTGTCAGATAGAGATCTGCCGCGAATGCCGCTTCATTTTCACTCACGTGCTCGCGAAAGAGTTTTCCGGTCAAATTTGTGCGCAGATCGGGTGGCAGGACATGTTGCAACACCCGCTTTACATACGCGACGCCAGCGCCATCAAACCGGTTCGGGAAGAAATGGGTGGCGCGCAGTACCGCAGGTTCAAATCGCCCGTCCGCCCGCAACAGGGCGTCGAGTTCATCTGCAAGGGCTTCGGGATCCGGATGGTTTGCAAGCGTGAACTGGATGCGATTGACCTCCAGCATCTTGCGTTCCATCAGCGAAGATCGTGGCGGGAAAAACAGCCCGCTCAGTCCGCGCGACGCAAGGGCAGGAAACACATAGCGGTAATGGTCCGAATAGCCGTCATCAAAGGTCAAAAGACACGGACGGGATGGCAAGGCGCCCTCCCCTGAAAGCACTGTCGACAAATCTTGGGGCGATATCATATTATAGTGCGCCTGAAGATGATCGAGTTGTCCAAGGAAATCATTTATTTCCAGTGCTTTGAGTCGAGGGAATGCGCTTTGTGCAACGGGTCGGACATAGTGATACATCACGGTGGTAAGAAGAGGTAAGGCAGCAGTCAACAGGCGTTCCTTTCGTACCATTCAAGTGTCGGACGATCTAGATCCATATCGCCACGGGTTATGTGTAGGCGTGAAAAATCATACAGACCTTCACGCCCCTCACGCGCCCATATCACCATAGATGTTGTCGCAGGTCGGCGGAGTTCAACCGGATAGAACAGCGAGGGTAACTCGACCAGCGGATAATCAATCGCCGAACTCCAGCCTCGGGCACGAATACGCGCACAGATTGATCCCAAGGTCAGGCTGACATCGACGAACGCAGCGCATCGGCGTCGGGCCTCGCATTCGACAAACGCCAGCGCTGCAGACAGATCGTCGGGGTCTCCGAAGATGTCGATGACATGTAAGATTGGTGTGCCTTCGACACGGTCAGCGCGCAAGACCACACCGGCGCCAGCACCAGATTGATGGGCGTCCTTGATCAAGAATGCCTCGTATTCAAAGGCCGGGTGATGGTCGTATCGCCAAGATAATCGTTCGGCATCGTGCGCGAAATGTCCGACCGAAGAAAGCGCCGCAGCCTGTGCAGCAAGGTCTGCTGCCGAAACAGCGGTCGCGTGCCATTTCAGTTGCGCTGCTGCGGACTGGCGATCTACGGTCAACTTGAGGGCGCTCGGAGACGCAGGTGCAAACCGCTGTACCGTCTCGAAGTCACTGATGTGAAAGAATCTCGGGGTATGGGCCAGAAACGCGAATCCCGCCTTGAGGTAAAGCGGTACAGCCGCCGCCGTGATCCCTGCTCCGGTCAGTACATCGTAGCGGTCCTGCAAAGCCGTCAGGATTTTATGCCCCACACCCTTGCCCCTCGCCGCGGGTGCGACGACCCAAGTTGTGAGCTCCGCGCCTGTCTGCCTTCGCCCGTCAACAAGGAAGGCGGCGGGCGTAACCCCCATCACCGCAATAATCTTGTCACCCTCCAGTGCCACGATACTGCAATTTTGGCCAAACGCTGCGGGTGATGCGTTAAACTGCCAATTTGAAAAGTCCTCCCGCGACAATGCGATCGGACGTTCCCAGTTTTCAGCATAGAATGAACAGATGTCAGTGTGTGCAAGGCTTGCCTCCGCCACCGAGAGAACACGAACAGCTCCCTCGGAGCGGCTCACCGTGCCTTGCGGCGAAGGGGAAGAGGTGGCGCCTACCATTTTTAGTCCCGATG
>DGNZ01000038.1 GCA_002389175.1 Rhodospirillaceae bacterium UBA4479
AATACGGCACGGAACTCGCGACGCGCCACATTTTTCCAAACCGGCCGTTCAAGCGCCGCAAACCCGCAGGATTTTAGGCCGGCATCTCGCTGCGATCGTTTTCAACCCGCAACCAGTCCAAGAATGCCTCTGCGCTTTGAGACATCGGCTGATCCGTGAAAACGAGAAAGTAACCCGCGTTTTCAACTCTGACATCAGATAATCTAACAAGCGTTCCATCACCAAATTCAGACGCAACCAAATCATCCCACAGGGCGATCCCCTGGCCATCCACCACAGCCTGAACGCGGCTGTTCGAGTCTGGGATCGTCAAGCTGGCCCGGCTGGGCGCGTAAGGTAGCCCCGCGGCTTTGTGCCAGGCGCGCCAACCCGCATCGCCGGAGCTGTCTCCCAAGAGCGGAAGCTGTCTGACCGCCTCAGCCAACCCAAGCTGTTTTACCTGCTCTGCAAGTACGCGGTTTGCGGTTGGAACGGCAGGCAGGGAAAGAAGAAGTTCGCTTTTATGACCCTCCCAGCCGCCAATTCCCCAAAGTACAGCCATGTCGATTTTCAAAGATCTCATCATGTCAACGGAGTTGAGCGGTTCGATCCGTAGGCTGATACCGGGATTGGCCTCGAAGAAGCGGGTGAGCCTTGGCGATAGCCAGCGTGACGAGAAGTAGGTCAGTGCACCAATAGTCACGGCACCGGAGGTAGTGCCACGCAAGTCTTCGATTTCACGATCGATCTGACTCAGGGCTGTTTGGGACACATGCCACAACCTGCGCCCTTCCTCTGTCAGTTCCAGTGTAGCGTGCGCACGCTCAAACAGGCGAAATCCGAGGTCGGCTTCAAGCTTGCCCACCTGGTAACTGATCGACCCTTTCGATTGATGCACTTCGTCCGCTGCCTTGGTCATCGACAGACTGCGGGCAACGGTATCGAAAATCTTGAGAGAATCATAAGAACGAAAGCGCATTAATACTGTCTAATTTTTTCGAACGATTTGTGCAAATCATTAGATTTGCGCCACGGCCACATAACCAAATATATATTTTTTATGCGTGGTAATCATCTATCTTTTTCGAAGATTACCCGTAGGCGTCTAACAACTCTGAACGGTGAATAACATGACAACCGACCTCTCCCACTATCGTTTCGTTGCCAAGGCTTTGCTGAACAAGGGCGCGCGCCCGCGCGAACTTGCGCGTACAATGCCAGCACACCCACTGAGTTACATGGAGCTGCCACATGATCCAGAATATACGCTTTACAACTCTCGACTAACACCCGAAGCACTAAGCACTGCGTCAGACGATGAAATGTATTGGGCGGTACGTACGAATGTTATTTTTCGTCACACAGGTGAGTTACCAATTGAGATAAGCGGACCAGATGCTGAAACACTTTTGAACAAGGTGTTCACCCGTAATGTATCAAGGGTCAAACCAGGCCGATGCTCATATCAATTCGCATGCTATCATGATGGGGGGATGATCACAGACGGAGTATTGCTGCGATTATCTGAAGATCGTTTTTGGATGGCACAGGCAGACGGCGATCTTTTCAGCTGGTACAAAGCACATGCCGAAGGGTTGGATGTAAAAATCCATGATCCGAATGTCTGGGTAAGTCAGATACAGGGCCCACGTTCACTGGAGCTATTGGCCGCTGCTCTGGACGGACCGATGCCAGATCCATTCCGCTATTTCGACTGCGCCGAGGTTTCTATTGCTGGTCAGACTTGTTGGATCAGCCGTTCAGGCTTTACTAACGAACTTGGCTGGGAAGTATACTTACTTCCAGACACAGATATTGCGGCCATTGGCGACAGAATCATGGAGGTAGGTTCGGCGTTCCATATCTTACTCACCGGGACAC
Source organism: Rhodospirillaceae bacterium UBA4479 (assembly GCA_002389175.1). Taxonomy (GTDB): domain Bacteria; phylum Pseudomonadota; class Alphaproteobacteria; order Rhodospirillales; family Casp-alpha2; genus UBA4479. The sequence continues at coordinate 1,861 of DGNZ01000038.1, forward strand.
CGGTATTCCGCGCACGTCGGATTGAGGCTGGCTTATTAAATGCAGGATCGGACTTTGGGGCGGAAACCACTCCTTTCGAAGCTGGACTTGGGAATTTTGTCGACTTCGAAAATCGTGATTTCATCGGACGCAAAGCATTAGAGGTTGCAGATAAATCATCAAAAACCTGGGGTATGCGTGTAATGGGGGGTGTTTCTCAATTGGGTCGCGTAATGTGGGTGGGCGAAACTGTTGTTGGACGCGTTTGCTCGTCAGGATATTCACCATACCAAAATTGCGGTGTTTGCATTGTTCGTATGGACGACCCCGCCATAGGACCCGGCACCAAGGTAAATGTGCTCTGTGCAGACGGTTCTATTCAGGAAGGTGAGCTTTGCACCCTGCCGATGTATGATGCCGACCGCTTGATCCCTAGGGGCAAACTGGTGGATATCCCAACCAAACCGATCGCGGCCGAATAGACATGTACCATGTGAAGCTCAACCTTTCGCACTTCCCCGCGCAGAGCGATGCTGAAGTCCTAAACATTACGGTTGGAGACTTGCTGCGTAAGACTGCGGCCAGCTACCCTGACGCTGTTGCGATGGTGGATATCGCAGACAACGGTGATTGTGGCCAATCGTGGACCTACGGAGAGCTGCTAGAACAAGCCGAGCACCTAGCTGAAGCGCTTTCTTCGCGTTTTGAGGCAGGCGAGAAGGTCGTCGTCTGGGCGCCCAATATCCCGCAGTGGATTTTCATAGAATATGCCTGTGGTCTAGCGGGTTTAGTTCTCGTGACAGCCAATCCATCCTTTCAGGTTCCTGAACTCAAATATGTAATTGAACAGTCTGGTGCAGTTGCCTTGTTTATGGTTGATGAGTTTAGGGGTAACCCGATGGCTGAAATTGCACGCCATGCGATAAGCGGCAACACAGCGTTGCGCGAAGTCGTTAACTTGGAAAACGAGGATGCGCTCTACGCCACTGGAGAACGGCCCGCTGTGCTACCAAACGTCCAGCCAGATGATGCCGCGCAGATCCAATACACATCGGGAACAACCGGATTTCCAAAGGGGGCGGTACTCAGCCATAAGAATTTAGTAAACAACGCACGCCTGTTCTGCACGCGTAAGCAAGTTGGTCCGCATTCGGTATGGGCTAACTTCATGCCTCTATTTCATACTGCAGGCTGTGCGACCGGGGCCTTAGGGTGCCTTCAAGCTGCATGTAAAATGCTACTAATAAAGACGTTCGATGCAGATGTCTTTGCACGCTTAATTGAGGAACAGGGCGTTACAACCTGTTTTGCAGTGCCCACCATGCTGTTTAATCTTCTAGACTCTCTAGAAAAAATACCGCGCGATATGTCCTCGCTTAAGGTCATAACAACCGGCGGCGCTCCGGTGCCACCCGATCTCGTCCGCCGGGTTCGGGACCGTTTGGGATGTCATCTTCTTAGCGCATTTGGACAAACTGAACACAGCCCAATGATCTGTCTAAACCCCATTGAAGCGACACTTGAGCAGATCGTGGAGACAGCCGGCCAGCCGCTGCCGTGGACAGAGGTTTCAATCCGTTCACCTGAAGATAATCAGGTTCTTCCAATAGGGGACGTGGGCGAGATTTGCGCGCGATCTTATGCAGTGATGATCGGCTATAACGAAAATCCAGAAGCAACCGCCACGGCCATTGATAGCGACGGATGGCTCCATACCGGAGACTTGGGCGCAATGGACGCCAAAGGGTTCGTGCGAGTGACGGGTCGTGTTAAGGACATGATCATTCGCGGCGGCGAAAACCATTTTCCAGCTGAAATCGAAGCGG
>DGNZ01000372.1 GCA_002389175.1 Rhodospirillaceae bacterium UBA4479
GTCGATACCGGATGATACAGCGTCGCCCCCGTGTTCCGCGCATGGTCCAGCAACCCTTCGTCCGTGGCGACGTCGCTACCGGGTGAAATTTCCCGAACCACGTGCGGCGCGAACCCGGCCGTCGCCACCAAGTCACGTGCCATACGCTGCCCTGCGATATGGACATCACAGTCCGTTTTTTCTGACAGGAAATTCGGTGCAATATCAGGTGCATCCGCCATATCGGGCGATTTTGCGTGAATGCTGCCCCGGCTTTCAGGTCGCAACTGGCACGGCCCGATTGTGATCCCTGGGAAATCATCGAAAATGCGTTTGTGCGGGTTTTTAAACGTCGCATGGGCGATGTGATATTGAATATCAGGTTCGTCCAGGTCTGGATGGCTTTTGACGAACCCACCGACAATCCCCGCAGGCATGGTCAGCGCGCCTTTGCGGAACAGGGCATATTTCAATGCTTCGCCGACCAATCGCAGCCCCTTGGTCAGTTCGTTCAAACTGTCCACGTCTTTAAGCTCATACGACAAACGAGAGATATAATGGTCTTGTAGGTTTTCACCGACCCCAGGCAAATCATGTACTACGTCGATACCCAATGCCTGTAATCGTGCACCCTGACCGATCCCCGACAATTCCAGCAGTTGCGGTGATTGAATAGCACCTGCGGATAAAATCACTTCACGCTCGACCGTTATCGTGCGCTCTTGACCAGACTGGCGAATGACGACGCCCGTGGCTTTGCCATCTTTGATGATCACGCGTTGAGCGAAAGCCCCCGTCTCAATCGTTAAATTCGGGCGGGTTTTTCGAATGGGATTGATATACGCGCTTTTGGCGCTGAATCGACGACCGTTCTTTTGCGTCAGTTGATAATACGAGAAGCCATCTTGCGATGAACCGTTGTAATCATTGTTCATGGGATAGCCGAGCGCGCCACCCGCCTCGATCATTTTATCCAATACCTCATAAGTATTCGTCGGCATCGCAACATGCAGCGGCCCATCGGCTCCGTGATAATCATCGCCCCCTTCGGCGCGTCCTTCTGATTTTTTGAAATACGGCAAGATGTCATCATAGGACCAGCCCCGACACCCCATCTGAGCCCAGGTATCATAATCACGTCCCTGCCCACGCACATACAGCATGCCGTTAATAGCACTGGAACCGCCCAGCACTTTGCCGCGCGGCACGGGGATCGCGCGCCCGCCCGAGGTCTCCTCGGGCGATGTCTCAAACAGCCAATTGACCGCTGGATCGACCATGGTTTTCACATAACCGACTGGAAGATGTATCCATGGATTGCGGTCTTCACCGCCCGCTTCGAGCAAACACACCCGATTGCTGGGGTCCGCACTTAACCGATTGGCCAACACACAGCCCGCCGAACCACCACCCACGATCACATAATCGAATTCCATACGGTTACTCCCCAAGGCATTCCCTGATCGTTACTGTAACGCGAGATCATCATCTCTCAATCAATTTGGCAATTGCTACGGGAACGCTTCGGCCCTGGACAAATCCGCACCATTCGGAAAAGATTATTCATCGGCCACCCTCGGCCGAATTTCAGCATAGGTGCAAAATTATGACCCTCCGCAGCGGTCGCCAATTCCTCAGTATTCCTGGTCCTACAAACGTGCCGGACGAAGTCCTTCAAGCCATGCATCGACCCGCCGTCGATATTTATGGCGGTGAACACGGCGGAGAACTCTTTGGGATTACCATGAGCAGCCTTGCGGGTTTGAAGAAGATATTCAAAACGGACGGTGAGACTTACATCTACATCGCCAATGGCCACGGTGCGTGGGAAGCCGCGTTATCGAACGTCCTCAGCGCGGGTGATACCATTTTGGTGTTGGAGAGCGGTCGTTTTGCCGTGGGCTGGGGCGAAATGGGTCGCAGCATGGGTTTGAATATCGAATCTATTCCAAACGGTTGGACGACAGCCGTTGATCCCGCAAAAGTCGAAGAGCATTTGCGTGGCGATACCGAGGGCAAGATTAAAGCCGTGTTGATGGTGCAGGTCGATACCGCCAGCGGGTGTGTGAATGATATCCAAGCCGTCCGCGCTGCCATGAATGCGACAGGACATGATGCGTTGTTGATGGTTGATACTATCGCATCCCTGGCCTGTATGCCGTTTGAAATGGATGCCTGGGGCATTGATGTTGCCGTCGGGGGCTCACAAAAAGGCCTGATGATGCCACCGGGACTAAGTTATGTCGCCGCCAACGACAAAGCCAAAGCAGCCCATGCGAATGCGGGGCTCAGAACATCGTATTGGGACTGGGCCACCCGCGACGAAGAAGAACACTATCGCAAATACTGCGGCACACCGCCCGTACATATGTTGTTTGCGATGCGCCAAGCCTTCGACATGATTTTCGAAGAAGGCCTGGATGCGGTTATCGAACGACATCGTATTTTGGCAGGCGCTGTCCATGCCGCCGTTGATCAGTGGAGCAAAGGCGGCGTATTCGATTACAACATTACCAATCCATCGGAACGCGCCCCCTCGGTCACCGTGATCCGCACAGCCGAAGGTATCGATCCGGGCAAAATTCGTACGATTTGTGTCGAAAAAATGGGCGTCACACTCGGCCTTGGTATCGGCGATTTGGGCGGTAAAGCGTTTCGAATCGGCCACATGGGTCACGTGAATGCACCCATGATCCTGGGTACCCTTGGGGCGCTCGAAGTGGGATTGGATGCACTGGGCTATCTGGATGATAATTCCAGAGGTGGGATTTCAGCGGCAACGGCGTATTTGGCTTCAGCCCTAAAAGCAGCTTAAGCCGACACCACGTCACCTAACCATATTGTCAGGTCTTCGGTCCGGTGATGTACGTGACCTTGTTCTGCGCTTACTTGCGCCCACGCCTCACCCGTATCCACCCAAACAGTGGTCATACCCAGTACGGCTGCCGGGGCTAAGTTCTTCGCCATATCTTCAACCATGACCGCGCGTGTTGGATCGATATCGAAGCGATCACAAAAGACCTTATAGGTCTCCAGATTAGGTTTAGGCTCGAACCCGGCGTCTACGATATCGAAACATCCTTCGAATAAGTGATCGATGCCCAAATGCTTTGTGATGTTATCCGCATGGGGTGTCGAGCCGTTGGTGAAGATCACTTTGCGACCCGGCAAACTCTCAATCGCATTGTTCAATATCGTGTCCGCGGAAATGGGCGACAAATCGATATCGTGCACGAATGCCATAAATTCATGTGGATCGACATCGTGAACGGTCATCAAACCCTTCATCGTTGTCCCGAATGACCGGAAATAGTCTTTTTGCAGACGACGTGCCTCGACTTTATCGACGCTTAACAGCGCCGCGACATAGTCGGTCATTTTCCAATCTACCTGGTCGAACAAGTTCGATGCCGCCGGGTAAAGCGTATTATCCAGGTCGAAAACCCACACATCAGCCGATTTTAGATCGGCGGCGCTTTCACGAATGGAAGGGGACGTCTGATTATTCGTTGTCATATGACTAATTAAGTGACGTCGTCAGGTGATAGCAAGGCCGATCCGCTAAATTATGCATGAAATCCTTATGTAATCACGGGTTGGCCCATCCATTTCGATCTTTTAGAGTGGTTACAAGCTAAAGGGCACCTCTAAAAATAC
>DGNZ01000373.1 GCA_002389175.1 Rhodospirillaceae bacterium UBA4479
GGGCGGTCTTCAGGGATGAGATTTATCAATTTATCCTCGCTGCGAATGAGTAAACGGGCTCGCATGGTCACGTGCTCACTGGGCGCGGCACTGTTGTTGAGCGGCTGCTCTTTCAGCGATCTCGATTTTTGGTCTGACGAAGAAGAAGGGACTGCGCCCGTTGTTACGGCGAACGCAACTGCTTCTGGCGACGGCCAAGTTCAAGTCATTGGCGGCGGACAGCCACCGATTGGCGCGACACAGTTTCTGCCCCCTGGCGTAACGCCGGGTTCTGAAACGGGCACCTTTGTTGGTCAAAAAGTAACCGAACTTCGCGACGAACTCATTCGTCTGCAAAATTCTATTGCCGCTCAAAATGATGAGCTGCAACGTCTGCGCACGGACTTGGTTGTGAACTCGCAACAGTATCACGGCACCATCGCCGCGGTGAATGCACGCCTACAGGTCGGTACCACACCGGGTAACCCGATTTTGGTACAGCAGTTCACCAGCGCGCAGGCTGATCTGGATCGGATCGGTTCTGAAATTAACAAAATGAATAATCTGACGGCCGCCGTTGCCAACAACTCGACGTTGTCGGCATACATGGCAGAAGCCGCCCGCGCGGCATTCTCTGTTTCTGGCGCTGTCGACGAAGATCACCGTCAACTTGCGATCCTGGAAGACGAAGTCAACCGGACCGCCGTGTTGATCGATCGCTTGCTCAAGGAATTGGGCGCCGACGTTCGCCGTCAAACCAACTATGTGACGACAGAGCGCGCCAACCTCAATCTGACCTCGGCAGGTATCAAGTCGGGTGAGTTGTTTGGTGGCTCGTTGGTCAACAAGGCCGTATTGGCAAATGCAGGTGGTTCTGGCGGGGTCATGGGGCCGATCGCGACGACGGGTCGTTCGCCGCTGGTCGTGATCCGTTTTGATCGCGCTGATGTGCCTTATCAACAGGCGCTGTATACCGCTGTCTCCAAAACGTTGGAACGTCGTCCCGACGCATTGTTCGATCTGGTTGCCGTGGCACCTGCCAAGGGTGGCCAAGCACGGGTTGCGCTGAATTCTCAAAAAGCACGTCAGCATGCTGAGAACGTTGTGCGCTCGTTGATCGAAATGGGCTTGCCGCCTAACCGGGTTGCCGTGTCTGCGCAAACCATGGCACAGGCCGACAACAACGAAGTTCATTTGTACGTTCGTTAATCTTAAGATTGCACGGTGTTGATCTGATGATGCGTTCGGCTATCCTTCGCACCCTCTAATCACGCCGAGGCCTTCTGATGGTACAATTCCGCGACGATATCGATCATCACATTGTCACTTGGGCCGAGGTTCATCGCGACACACGCATTTTGGTGCGCCGTTTAATGAACACAGGCCCCTGGCAGGGGATCATCGCGCTGACGCGGGGGGGATTGGTCCCTGCAGCCATCGTTGCCCGTGAAATGTCGATCCATGTGGTGGATACGCTCTGCATCACGACCTATGACGAGCAGGTCAAGGGCAACCTCAAGATCCTCAAAGAACCCGAAGTTGCGATGAAAACAGGTGGCGAAGGTTGGCTGCTGGTAGATGATTTGGTCGATACGGGCACCACCATGAAAGCCGCCCGTGAACGCCTTCCAAATGCCCATTTTGCCACGGTCTATGCCAAACCTAAGGGGCTGGAACTGGTCGACACATATGTTCACGATGTTGAACAAGACGTATGGGTTTTCTTTCCGTGGGATACCGAGCCACAATACGCCCGCCCGATTTCCGAGGGACGCGATTAACCTCTTGGCAATACCTTGCCCTGAAATGGACATGATCTAGCCACGCCCTGACCAAATTCCCCTGCGACACCTTCTTGGGTCATTTACTTAACCCCGAGGAGCATCCCATGGCGCTATTCCAAAAAGACGTTAATCCGATCCCCACCAAACCCACGAAACCTGCAACGGGCAACGGGTATGGATCATCCATGCAATCCCCTAAGTCTGGTCAGACGTCTGGTAGTTCAGACGCCAGCGATGACAATACGACGAAATCCGAGAGCCGACTGACGGTCGGGCCGAACATCAAACTACGCGGCGTCGAGATTGAGGATTGCGACACGCTGGTTGTCGAAGGTTATGTCGAAGCCTCAATGGATAGCCGTGTCATCGAAATCGCCGAGAGTGGCGTCTACAAGGGCACGGTAGAGATTGATGTCGCCATCGTGCGCGGCCGTTTCGAAGGTGAACTCATTGCGCGCGAACGCCTCGTCGTTGATGCATCCGGCGATGTCAGCGGCAAGATCCGTTATGGTCGCCTGGCGATCGAAGAGGGTGGTCGCGTGCATGGGGATTTGGATGAAATCAATCCAAAGAAAACCGCACCTGAGTCGCCTTTGACAAAGCCAAAGGATGACGCCGCCTCAAAAGACAAAACGCCTGAAAAATCACCAGACTTGGTTGCCTAAGGCCTAAGTCTTTCCGGAGAGTAATTCGTCGAGATCGCGTTCGAGTTTTTTCAATGTCTCTGGCACGGGCAGACCTTCTGCTCGGAAAGTCGAGATTAATTGTTGGAGCTTGAATTCGATCTCGCGGAGGTCACCTTGTTCGCCTTCCATCACATTCATCAAATATGAGATTCAGCATCTAGATCATCAAGTGCCATGGTGGTTCTCCTTTTCTATATAACAGGGTGGCATTCGATAACGTGTCGTTCAAGGGCTGGCAGATCAGGGACGGGGGTGGCACACTCAGCCAAACAATTTCGTTGTGATGATCAAGGACCTGTAATGCCTGAACCCGTTGAAACGTATGAACTGTATGCCATCAAGTACGCCCACCATGACCGCGATGCGCGCGAAAACTTTGTAAATGACCCGGACCCGCACGAGGGCAATATGCCCATCGATTATTTTGTGTGGGTTGCGATCAACAAGAATCGCACCGTCGTGATCGATACGGGCTTTAATGCCGGAACGGCAGCAGAGCGCGGGCGGGAGCTTATTTGTTGTCCTGCCGAAGGGTTAAAAATGGTCGGTGTTGATGCGAACGAGGTCGAAGACGTCATCATCACCCATTTGCATTATGATCACGTCGGTAATTTCGATCTGTTTCCCAGGGCACGATTCCATTTGCAAGATAAGGAAATGCAATTCGCCACCGGGCGTTACATGAAGCACAAGGCACTCCGTGTTGCCTTTGATGTTGAACATATCGTCGGCATGGTGCGCGAAGTCTATAAGGAACGCGTTGAATTTCATAATGGCGATGTGCAGCTGTTCCCGGGTATCGGCCTTCACCTGGTCAGTGGGCATACTTTGGGCCTGCAGTCAGTCACCGTTGAAACTCAGCGTGGTCGGGTCGTCGTCGCATCGGATGCGTCGCACCTTTATCACAATATGTGGGATCAAAATCCGTATCCCGTCGTCCATAACATCGGCGATATGATGGAAGGCCACGATAAATTACGGGCCCTGGCAGGTGGCAACGAAGACCTGATCGTGCCGGGCCATGATCCGTTGGTATTGGATTATTACCCGGCGCCGTCGCCGGACTTAGAAGGCAAAGTCGTCAGATTGGATGTGCCGCCTCAGAAATGAGGTCGCGCCCATCAGGCAGGGACGGCGATATTATCGATCAATCGGGTGCGGCCCAACCAGGCAGCGGCAAGCACGCGCATGGGACGTCCCGGGGTCGGGTCTTCGAGTGTGTCAGCGTCTTTGACGACAATGTAATCGATGGCTTTGAAGCCTGATTCACTCAGGCCCTTTGATGCCGCCGCGCAGACTTGATCGATATCGGCCCCAGCAGAAACCTGTTCCGCAATCGCAGTGATTTCCTGATACAGACGCGGTGCGAGTGTGCGTTCGGCATTGGTCAGATACGCATTCCGCGAAGACATCGCGAGGCCATCTGATTCGCGAATGGTTTCTCCGCCAAGCACATCGACAGGTATGTCCAGGTCCCGCGCCATCGCCCGGATTACACACAACTGCTGATAATCTTTTTCGCCGAACAAGGCGACGTCGGGCATGACCTGTACCAACAATTTGGCGACCACGGTTGCGACCCCAATAAAGAACTGTGGGCGAAACTGGCCTTCGAGTAATTGGCTGATCCCTTGAACTTCGACTTTGGTGTGGTGGTTTTCGGGATAAATTTCTTTAACATCTGGCGCGTAAACCAAATCCACATTGGCGTGACGAAGGGCTGCGAAATCGCGTTCTTCTTCGCGTGGATAGGTGTTGAAATCTTCGTGTGGGGCGAATTGCGCCGGGTTCACAAAAATGGATACGATAGATTTATCGGTGCGCTCTTTGCCCTTATGGACCAGAGACAAATGACCTTCGTGCAGCGCGCCCATGGTTGGCACCAATGACACCCGTTGGTCTGATTTTCGCCAATCTTTGACGATGGCGCGCATTTCAGCGATGGAGCGTGCGACTTCCATAACTCAATCCGATGCTGCTTTGATTGATGTCGGCACGCCGAAACAATGGATAAGTTCGGGGAAACGGCGTTCGCGGACATCCGTGGCGTATGCGGCGATGGCCTCGTCGATGACAGTGCCTGCGTCGGCGTATTGCTTCACAAACTTAGGTGTGAAGTCAGAAAACAGGCCTGTCATGTCTTGTGTCACTAGTATTTGCCCATCGCACGCTGGCGATGCGCCAATCCCAATGGTGGGAATGGCGATGGTTTCGGTAATGTCGCGTGCGACGGCTTCGACGGTGCCTTCGATGACGATGGCAAAGGCGCCAGCCTCTTCGATAGCCTTGGCATCGCGCATCACTTGTTGGGCACTTCCATCATCTTTGCCCTGAATTTTAAATCCGTCGCGCCCTTCGGCCTTTTGTGGCATCAGGCCGATATGCCCAAACACAGGAATGCCAGCTTTGACAATAGCTGCAACGGCAGCGGCCATTTCTTCGCCGCCTTCAAGCTTTACAGCTTGGCATCCGGTTTCGTCATAGACGCGCCGCGCAGATTCAACGGCTTGTTCGGGGGAATTTTCGTAACTGCCGTGCGGCAGATCAACGACGACACATGACCGCTCGGCACCGCGCATCACGGCTTGGCCGTGGGCAATCATAGTATCAAGGGTCACACCCCGAGTGGTTTCCAATCCATACACAACCATCGCCAAGGAATCACCCACCAGCAGCAGATCACAATGCGCATCGGTGCGTCGCGCCATCGGCGTGTCGTATGCTGTTAAGCACACAATCGGCGTTTGGCCTTTGCGGATTTTTAAATCCGAAGGCAGGATTCTTTGCGTCGTTTCGGTCACGGCGGCGTGTCTCCCTCTTCCCTCGACAGCCGATATTAGAGTATCCATATTTTGCTGCACTGCACAATAAGCGAATTAACACGTCTGTTTATTGTTGATTGAAGCCAAATTGAATGTGCCGTTCTGGCATAACGGATCAATCATCGGGGTCATGTCGCTCAGATACGTGGTCTTTGCGACGTTTTGGCTTGAAGGCCCAAAACAGAATGCCAACGAACAGAACAAGCAACACGACGACGAAATTGTCATGAAACAGATCGATCATCGGTCTTGTATCCTTCCCATATTGTCGGAGTATCCTAACACGACAATATCAGGAATATCATGGAAACCTGGGAAATATGATCACCAAGATTTTTCGACCTGCACTCGTGATTTTCACACTCTGCATCGCAATCACTGCGTGCGATGACGCGATTGATATCGAGGAGCATCGCCGCGCTGATGCCGACAAGTATATGATTGCGGTCGCGCACCCTTTGGCGGCACAAGCGGGTTACGATGTGTTGTCCAAGGGCGGCAGCGCCGTCGATGCCGCGATTGCCGTCGAAACCGTTTTAACATTGGTGGAACCACAATCGTCAGGGATTGGTGGGGGCGCATTTTTAGTCCACTTCGATGCAGATAAGCATCTAGTTCAAACGTTTGATGGCCGTGAAACCGCACCCGCATCCGCGACCCCCGATATGTTTGTGGGACCGGATGGGAACCCCATGCCGTGGCCCAAAGCGGCCACGGGCGGATTGTCGGTGGGCGTGCCGGGTGTGATCCGCATGCTTGAACTGGCGCATTCACAGCACGGTGTTTTGCCGTGGGCAGATTTGTTTAGCCGTGCGATTGATCTGGCGGAAAACGGGTTTGAAGTGACGCCGCGGTTGGCACGGTTGTTAGCGGGCGAAAGTGAAATGCCCAATATTCCAGGCACGCAAGATTATTTTTATCCCGATGGCGCACCGTTGCGCGCGGGGGATACTTCAAAGAACCCTGCCTATGCCGCTGTTTTGCGCACCGTTGCCAACGATGGTGCCGCGGCATTTTACAGCGGAGACATCGCCAAGGGCATCGCATCGACTGTATCAAATGCGCCATTCAACCCCACACCGATGACCATCGAAGATATCGCATCCTATCAGGCCAAGGAGCGCCCACCGGTATGTGCGCCATACCGCCAGTACAGGGTTTGTGGCATGGGCCCACCGTCATCAGGGGGCATTCTGGTGGCGCAAGTCCTCGGCATGCTCTCGCATTTTGATCTGCCATCGATGGAGCCGTTCTCGGCCGAAGCCGTGCATTTATTGGTGGAAGCCAGCCGCTTGGCCTTTGCAGACCGCGCGTTATATGTGGGGGACAGCGACTTTGTACCCGTCCCAGTCAGAGGGTTGGTTGATAGAGCATATCTGCGTCAGCGGGCACAATTGATCGACTCGGCAAACCGGATCGAAGACGCAACAGCAGGTCGGGCCGGTCAGCATGCATGGCAGTGGGCGCCGGATACCGACCCAGAAAAGGGTGTCTCGACCACGCATTTTTCGATCCGTGATCGTTACGGAAATACCGTTTCCATGACGGCCAGCATCGAACGTCCGTATGGATCGAAAATCATGTCGCAGGGTTTTCTGCTCAATAACGAACTCACGGATTTCTCGTTTAAACCCATGGACAAGGGGCGTCACGTTGCCAATGCGGTGTATGCAGGCAAGCGACCCCGCAGCACCATGTCCCCGACCATTGTGCTGGATAAAAACGGTGCCGTCGTACTGGCCATCGGCTCACCCGGTGGATCGCGCATTGCGGGCTATACCATCAAGGCGATTTTGGGCGTTCTGGATTGGAACATGCATGTCGCTGATGCCATTGCCGCGCCGAATATTGTCAGCCGTGGCGGGCCAGTTGATATCGAAGCCGATACCACCGCCGTTGATCTGAAGCCAGCACTCGAAGCCTTGGGTCATGAAGTACGGATTATCGGAATGAACAGTGGCCTGCACGGCATTCATGTGACGTCAGATGGTTTGGTTGGCGGTGCTGACCCTCGCCGTGAAGGTGTTGTGCTGGGCGACTAAGCTAAGCGACGTTTGCGGCTTCTTGTTCGAGTGTCGGATGTTGGCGCGGGATTGATATTCTGAAGCTTGTGCCCGTCTCATCCGTTCGCTCCAAAACAACCTTGCCGCCATGCGCCGAGACAACATCGCGAACAATCACCAAACCAAGGCCCGTGCCACCTTTGCGGCTTGATCCGGCAAACGGCTTGAACAGGTTTTCTTGGGATTTTTCAGGCAGCCCCGGCCCATTATCGGTAATGGTCAAATGACTATGGGCGCTGTCGCGATCCAGTTGGATGTTGAGTTCAGTTGCACCCGCTTGGATGGCATTGGCACATAGATTATGAACAGCGCGGTTCATCTGGCGGCGGTCAGCCCAAAATTCCATTTCCGGGTCGATATCGATCGACCAACTGACTTTATCCTCGTCGCCATTGGGCTCTAACTCCATCCGGACTTCGTCGACCAGACCGAGCACATCAAATCGAGCATGACGAATGGTCAGTGAATCGTCCGAGGCGTAATTCAGCGTCTGGCTGCACAACTCAATCGCGCGATCGATGGCGCTCATCAGGCGTGGCGTCACACGTTTGACCTCCGGGTCTTCGATCAATTTCAATCGATCAGAAACTAATACGGCGGTCGCCAACGTGTTTCGAAGATCATGATTAATCTTGGCCATCCCTGCACCCAATGCAGCCAAGCGGCCTTTTTGGCGCAGGGACGCCTGAACTTCTTTTTGCAATTCATGAAGCTCACAACTGGCGATGCCAATTTCGTCGCTCCGTTTTCTGGGTGGGGCGATACGACCCGTGTCTTCGGGGTTTTCCCTGAAACTGATCATGTCGCGCGTCATCCGGCGAATAGGCCGGACAATCAGCCATTGCAGCGAAAGATAAACCAGCGTGGCGGTGAACAACGAGATCACAATCGAAAGATTTAAAATGCGTACCGAAAAATCGAGTAATGAGTCGCGCAAAATCTTCTCGTCGAACAATACTTCGACGATGACGTCAGGCGAGCGTGGTGGATTGCCAATGGTTCGGATAACCCTGTTATCGAAATGCATCAGCGTATCAAACGCACCCATGATCCAGCCCCAAAAGCTGCCCTGGCGCATATCGACGGTTACGTCGACTTCTGGCGGCATGTCCCCGCCCAGCATCAGACTTTTGCGTTCACCAGTCTGAACAATGATGGCGCGCGCTTCGGCCTGATCTAGAAGTTTCATTTCCAGTGATGCATTCGCCTCGGCATTCGGCAGGTTTCCCAGCGCCAACATCGATAGGTAAGCCCGATCAATATAGTCTTCCATGAAGTTCTTGCGGTAGCGTGCAGCCGATGGTGTCCAGATCAGGACTTCGGCCAACATCACAAAGACAATGGTCAGGACCAGCAGGCGCGCGGACAGGTTGTTGTACCACGCCACACGCTTTGCGATGTCGTTGGATGCTTTTGTACCCTCGTGTTCTGCCATGGGTGCCTTATCCAGATGTTCAGCCAAACTTGCTGAGGAATCGAACGATCTTACGCGTTTTTTCGCTAAACAGCGATGGGGTATAATAGCTTCCCGCTGCACGCTTGTTGACCTCGGCCAGCGTCGGGTAAGGTGCAATCATGGTTGCGATACCGCCGATTTTGATTTTTTGCGACATGGCCAAAACCCAGGTCTGGATCAATTCACCCGCATGCGGCCCCACAATCCCACACCCCAGGATGACGCCCTTTTTCGTCGTGATGACTTTGACCAAGCCTTCGGTCGTGCCCTCGGCCTGCGCGCGGTCATTTTCGTGGAATGGCCAGCGCAACACACGGATATCATCGCCATATTTTTCCTTGGCTTGGATATCGGTCAGGCCAACCTGTGCCAATTCAGGGGACGTGTAAGTGACCCACGGCACCGTCGAGTGATCGGCTTTGGCGGGCAGACGGAACAAGGCGTTCTTGATAACAATACCAGCGTGATACCCGGCAACGTGGGTGAATTGCAGGCCGCCAGCGACGTCACCAATGGCAAAAATCTTTTTGTTGGATGTGCGCATGCGCGCATCGACTTCGATGCCGCGCGGGGAATATTTCACGCCTGCGGCTTCCAGGTTCAGTCCGTCGACATTGGCACGACGTCCGGTTGCGACCAGCAGGTGCGATCCGGTGATGCGTTCTTCTTTGTCATCGTCGCTTTTCAGAATCGCGGCGATGCCATCGCTATCTTTTTCCAATCTGGCGATATTGACGCCTTCGCGGATTTTCAGGCCATCGATTTCCAATTGCTTGCGGGCAATTTCAACCAATTCCTGATCATCCTTGGGCATGATCTTGGCAACTTCGAGGACCGTGACCTCACAACCAAGATGGCGGTGCGCTTGGGCCATCTCAATCCCGATGGGGCCACCCCCGATGACGATCAGGTGGGTCGGAAGCTCGTCGGCATAAAAAATAGTTTCATTGGTGTAGTAGGGAGTCTCGTCCAATCCCGGGATCGGGGGCACAAATGCCGATGATCCGGTTGATATGACGAATCTGCGCGCTTCGATGCGCGTGTCGCCCGCTTCGACGGTTTTGGCATCAATGAAACGCCCGGCTTCTTCGATAACGTGAACACCAAGCCCGGTGAACCGTTCGACGGAATCGTTGGGTGCAATCGCCCCAATGGCGCCGTGGACATGTTTAAAAACACCCTTGGCATCTATTTTTGGCTCGCCCGCAGTGACGCCGAATTTCCCGGCACCACGAATGGCCTGTGCCGCGTGGCCCGCAGCCAACAGCGCCTTAGAAGGCACACAGCCATAGTTCAGGCAGTCACCGCCCATTTTACCTTTTTCAAGCAATACGGTTTCAGCACCCATCTGTGCGGCACCCGCCGAAACCGATAGGCCGCCAGAACCACCGCCGATAACACAAATATCTACCTTAATGGTCTTGTTATTGTTCAGGGCCATTTTGCTTATCCGTTCTCGCTAGATGTTTTGGTGCGTTTGAAACGCTTATATATGACAGGAATCATCGATAATGCTGCCAAACCAAGGATGGGACCCAACACTTGCGGCTGCAAGATGATCCCAAGGTCAGGTGTGCCGCCCTGCGCAAATACGGCATCAAGGCCGTTACCGACACTGGCGTATACCAATGACCCAGGCATGATCCCGAAAAATGTACCGATGACGTAGGTCCGAATTTTGACGCCGACAAAGGCAGGCACCAAGTTCACGAGCCAAAACGGGAACAATGGGACCAAACGCAGTACGAACATATAACTAAGCGCATTTTCGTTGAAGCCGTCTTCCATTTTGGTGATGGCCTTACCAGCTTTTTCGCGAAAGAAGTCAGCCAAGGCATAGCGCGCAATCAAAAATATCGCGGTCGCGCCTAATGTCGCGCCAATCACGACGTACAGGCCGCCAACCCAGGTCCCAAAAATGAAACCACCTGCCAGCGTCGCCCAAATGGCCCCTGGCAGCGACAGCGTGACCATGATGCAGTAGACAGACATGAATATGATGGCCGCGAGGACTGTATTTTCGGCGGTCCAGGATTGTAAGAAGTCGCGATTTTCCTTTAACGCGTCAAAGGACAGGAATCGATCCAGATCAAATGCAAAGAATGCCGCGATTCCGGCCGCAATGACGACAAGCGGCAAAAGGCGCATGAAAAGCGGCTGTTTTTTCTTTGATGGCATCGTTTCCGGCTGCCCGTTTTCTGTGTTCATGAGTGTGCTTGCCCCCGTCATGATCTATACCTCACCTCGTCAATGGTTGCTAGCGACAGCCCCATATCGATGGAGTGTCGGTGTCGTTGACCGGTATTCTGCGTAATTTTGAATTTTGCTCAATAAACGTTCTGCTGACAGCGCCTCAAGTTCCTGTGAGGCACAATTGACCATAAGCATTAAAAATCGTGCTGAACCCGTTGACTAGCGCCCATACAACTCGTATATACCCCCACGATTTCTTAAGGAGACGTCTCGTGAAACGCACGTATCAACCAAGTAAGATTGTTCGCAAGCGCCGCCACGGCTTTCGTCAGCGCATGGCGTCGGTTGGTGGACGTCGGGTGCTCGCTAATCGCCGTACCAAAGGCCGTAAAAGCCTGTCCGCTTAAGCTAGAGCGGTCGTTAACACGCCCGCATGCCCAGCTTATCTGAACATTTTGAGATATCGCGCCTGAAACAGCGGCGCGATTTTTTGGCTTGTGCATCTGGCGGGCGAAAATGTGCTACGCCGGGGATGGTTGTTCAGGTCCGTGAACGCCCTGGCGATCAGCCAAGTGATTCTCTTATTCGTGTCGGCTTTACGACCAGTAAGAAAGTCGGCAACGCAGTGGTTAGAAATAGGGCTCGGCGACGCCTCAGGGCACTGGCGGATCAAATTATTCCGGGAAATACGAAGCCTGGGGTCGATATCGTGTTGATTGGTCGGGCTTCTACTGCGAAAAGATCATTCCTCGCGCTTGAGCGCGATTTGTTGAAATGTTTACGCAAGCTGGATGCCCTCAAAGCATCGACAACCGAAAGCAAGGTTCATGCTGGATAAATGGATTGCATTACCGATGCGGGCACTGATCGCAGTGTATCGCTATGGGATATCGCCGTTTATCGCGGGGTCATGCCGCTATCATCCAAGTTGCTCGTCGTATGCAGAAGAAGCCCTGTCCACGCATGGTGGATTGCGGGGCGGATGGTTGGCCCTAAAACGTATGGGACGCTGCCATCCCTGGGGTGGTCACGGATATGATCCGGTCCCAGATCCAGAACGTTCAGAACTTCAAGATTCATCTTTGTCATCTCACATTCCATCCCTGGCGTCTGCTACTGCCGATAGCCGGAAAGGGAGCCGGTAAAAACTATGCTCGATAATAAGAATGTCATTCTGGCCATTGTCCTCTCGGTCATCATCCTGTTTGGGTTCGAAGTCCTATTTAAACAAGATGTACCTGTGCCTCCACCAGGCTCAGAAGTCGCAGGCACACCGCAGCCGCAACCGGGCGCCGCACCGGGCGCACCTGCCACACCAGGGGCTGTCATACCGCAATCTCCGTCAATTCCTGGTAGTGCGCCGATGGCGACAGCTGAAGACGTTGTTCAACAAAGCCGTGAAGCAGCCCTGAACGCCGTTCCGCGCATCCGAATTGATGCGCCTGAATTGCACGGCTCAATTGCCCTTAAAGGCGGATTGATTGACGATCTGACATTGCCGAAATATCGCCAAACCATCGATCCGACCAGTGACGAGATCGTATTCCTGCAGGCACGCGGATCATTGAACGCGTTTTTCGTAGGCTATGGCTGGTCAGGTGCAGAAGGCCAGGCAATGCCCGGGCTGGACACTTTATGGACGGCAGACAGCAAAACATTGTCGCCTGGAAACCCCGTTACACTGTCATGGGACAACGGCACGGGCCTGATCTTTAAACGTAAGATCACCATCGATGAACACTACATGTTCACGATTGACCAGTCGGTCGAAAATTCAACGTCGACGCCATTGACCCTGTTCCCGTATGGATTGGTGTCACGTTATGGCATGCCGGACACCACAGGTTTCTATATTCTGCACGAAGGTCTTTTGGGTGTGGTTGATGGCCAGTTGCAGGAAATTGATTACGACGATCTCCAAGATGAGCCTGCTGGCATCACGACCCCGACGACGGGGGGCTGGATCGGTATTACGGATAAATATTGGTTGGCCACGTTGATCCCGAACCAACAGGATCAGGTGCAAACCCGCTTCTTGCACCGCAAAGAAGGCGTCATTGATGTTTTCCAAACCGACTATTTGGGTGCAGCCGTTATCGTGCCCGCGAATGGTTCGGCATCCTCACAAAGCCATCTCTTTGCGGGTGCCAAAGAGGTTTCTTTGCTGGATCGTTACGAAAAAGAATTGGGTATCATCAACTTTGATCTGTCGATCGACTTTGGTTGGTTCTACTTCCTGACCAAGCCGATCTTCCTGGCATTGCTGTGGATCAACGGTCTCGTCGGTAACTTGGGCATATCTATTTTGCTGCTGACAGTTGCGATCAAAATCGCGTTCTTCCCACTTGCGAACAAATCTTATGTTGCGATGAGCAAGATGAAGAAGCTGCAGCCAAAAATGGTCAAACTGCGCGAGCAATATGGTGAAGATAAGGTCAAACTGAACCAGGAAATGATGGGCCTTTATAAACGTGAAAAGGTTAATCCAGCATCGGGGTGTTTGCCGATTTTGGTCCAGATTCCAGTGTTCTTCGCGCTCTACAAAGTGCTGTTTGTGACCATCGAAATGCGCCATGCGCCATTCTTTGGCTGGATTCAGGATTTGTCCGCGCCCGATCCGACCAGCTTGTTCAATCTGTTCGGGTTGATTCCATTTACGCCACCAGATTTCATGATGATCGGCATTTGGCCCATCATCATGGGGGCATCAATGTTCTTGCAGCAAAAACTGAACCCTCAACCTGCTGATCCGATCCAAGCCAAGATATTCTTGTTCATGCCGTTGTTCTTCACATTCTTGCTGGCTCAATTCCCAGCGGGCTTGGTGATTTACTGGGCATGGAACAACACCCTGTCGATCCTGCAACAATGGGTGATCATGCGGCGCATGGGGATATCGGGCAAAGACGCGCTCAGTTAACGACGCCGTTGGAATGGAAACACCAGCAGCCACCTCGCCCGAGTATACAGATGAACAACTGACGCGCGGCCATAAGCTGTTTGCTGGCACGTCGGAATTTATGCTGGGCGTCAAAGAAATGGTGCAGATTCCGTCATCGGATCTGCCAGAGGTGGCTTTTGCCGGGCGTTCCAATGTTGGAAAATCGAGCCTGCTGAATTCATTAACCGGGCGCAAGCGGTTGGCGCGAACATCCAACACGCCCGGTCGCACACGTGAAATCAATTTCTTTATGATCAACAAGGAAATGACCTTGGCGGATTTGCCCGGCTATGGGTATGCGCGTGTCTCAAAAAAAGAAGTCGCAGGATGGACGCGGCTGATAGAGCAATATTTGGCGGGCCGCGCTGAATTGCGTCGGTGTTGTTTGCTGATTGATGCACGTCATGGATTAAAGGATTCAGACCGCCGGGCCATGGCGTTGATGGATCAGGCAGCACAGAGCTATCAAATCATCCTGACGAAGTGCGATAAGATTAAACCGGGCCCGCTTGAAAAACTTGTCGGCCAAACGGGTGAAGAGTTGGCAAAGCACGGTGCAGCCCACCCTTTGATCATGAAAACGAGTTCTTTTAAGGTCTTTGGCATGGCTGAACTTCGGGCGGAATTGGCGGGGCTTGTCGGCTGACTATTGTGTGTCGTATCAATACGTTCGCGTTTTCCCAATTGATGAGCTAATTTCCCGGCCATGACTGATACAAAACCAGATTCGAACGCTGATTATTTCGCTAAGGCAGAGGTCCTTTCCGAGGCATTGCCCTATATGCGGCGTTTCACCGGGCGCACTGTGGTCGTGAAATTTGGCGGCCATGCCATGGGCGACCCCAAGCTGTTCGACTTATTTGCGCGCGATATGGTGTTGCTGCGCCAGGTCGGCATCCGCCCGATTGTGGTTCACGGTGGTGGGCCACAGATAGGTGCCATGCTTGAAAAACTGGGCATCAAATCAGAATTCATTGACGGGCTTCGGGTGACAGATCAGGCGACGATTGATGTCGTGGAGATGGTGTTATCTGGTTCCATCAACAAACAGATCGTATCGGCCATCAATGCGGCGGGTGGTACCGGCATTGGTATATCGGGCAAGGACGGTGGTTTGATTCGTGCAGACCGCTTGAAGCGCACCACGCGCGACCCTGACAGCAATATTGAGCGGATCGTCGATCTGGGTCTTGTCGGGGAACCCAAAGTCATTTCACCGCATATTCTCGAAGCCTTTGAGGATAGCGATGTGATCCCCGTGATTGCCCCGATTGGGACCGGTCCTGATGGCGAGACCTTGAACATTAATGCGGATACGGCAGCGGGGGCGATTGCCGCTGCGACACGCGCCTCACGTCTTTATATGCTCACCGATGTTGCGGGTGTTTTGGGCAAGGACGGCGAGCTGATCACCGACCTGACCCTTTCGGAAGCGCAATCGATTATTGAATCAGGTGTGATCACGGGCGGCATGATTCCCAAAATCGAAACGTGCATTGATGCCATTCAAAGTGGTGTCGATGGGGCGGCCATCGTCGATGGCCGTGTGGCGCACACTGTATTGGTGGAATTGTTCACAGCGGGTGGCGCCGGGACTTTGATCACGCGAAATTAAGTATTTTCGTGAGGGGTTAAAGCCCCTGCATAAAGTCGAGCTGCCATTCCATATCTTCATCAGAAAATGCGTAATCTTCACCATCTGCGCGTAATAGGTCTGTTTCGCTGATGAAAGCGAGTTTGCGCTGCACGATCTCTGCATTTTTTGCCGAAAGCCCCGCTTTCCATGCAAGCGCAGCGCACCCTTTGGCGCTTTTCATCTCGCAGGTCTTAACCACGGTTTTAAGCGGGAAGTCGATCATCACGGCGATCATGGCTTGCGCTAAGCGCCTGTTGCCCTCATCGATTGTGGTCATCACGGTGCTTTCGTCGATTTTGCCTTTGGCCCACATCTTTGATGCCTGATCAAATACCTCGTCGTCATCGACGTTGACGCCTTTTGCCACGGCAGGCTTTTTCTTGCCTTCGCTCTCGGCCCCTTTGACAGCATGCGCGTCACCCAGACGCTTATTCACCACATCGCGAACCGACGCGACGATATCTGGCGACAGGTCAGACCGTTCGACCATCTTGGTCAGGATATCTTCGGCGACAAAGCGCGCAATTTTAACAGCGGCGCTGGATGGCAGCTTGGGACGCATCGCAAGGGGTTCATGCCAAATATCGACATCGACCGCGCGGTCAATGATGCGGTCCAAGGCCTGTTCTCTGATCATGGCGCTATGATTGCCAAGCAAGAGCCCGATCGCATTTTCATCATTAGAACTGATGATGGCATCACTGACATTTTCGGAAACGCTTGCGCGTTCAGATATTGCCGAGGCAGCGCCTGCTGATGGGCGTGCGGAAATAATTTCCAGAAGATCCTGGTCCGACAGGACAGGAGAAAATCGCAACACGGGCGATGCGACGGCGGCTTCGACATCCCAAGCCAAACGTCGAATAACATCTGGCGGCGCATCTGCGACTTCTTTGAGAGCATCAGACAATACTTCTCGAACGTTGACGGCTTGGTCTTTGGCAAGAAGTGACAATGCCTCGTAAGCCATTTTGCGGAGTTTGTCTTGTTCGTCGGCACTTAGCCCCGGTGCCAGACGTGCGAGTTTACCTGCCAATGACTCCCGTACTTTGGTGTCGGTATCTGTAACCAACAACATATCTGCATGGCGTGGTGCGGCCGTATTTGCTGCTACATTCTGGCGAACTTTCGGAGATGGGTCTTCGGCCAGAAAATAAAGTAATTCAGGTGCAAGATCGCGGCGTGCTGCCAATTCCATCCGCACGTCTTCTTCGCTGTCCTTGGCCAGCGATTTGGCTTCGTCATAGGAAATTGCGGATTTTTCGGTCTTGCCCTTCCCCGAGCTTTTTCTGAAAAACTTTGACAGCATCTATGTTGCTTTCGCCTGGAAAAAAGGGATGCGTCTCATTTCCCTCGTTCGACCATACTTGCGAAAAACTCAAGATGCCAATCTATGTCATCGGCACTCATGGGGAATGATCCATCGGTGTTTGGTTCAATAATTTCTGTTGGTGCGATGCGGCCCATTTTCTGTT
The DNA here is from genome assembly GCA_002389175.1 of Rhodospirillaceae bacterium UBA4479. Classification (GTDB taxonomy): domain Bacteria; phylum Pseudomonadota; class Alphaproteobacteria; order Rhodospirillales; family Casp-alpha2; genus UBA4479. The sequence goes on from DGNZ01000373.1 coordinate 17,036, forward strand.
GCGCCAGTACCAGCATATCCGCCGGTAATTTGGCTTTGCCGAATAAGGCCACAATGCCGGGGGGCTTTTTTCCAAGAACGCTTTTCGCGCAACGGCAACATCGACGGCACCAAGTACAATCAGGGCCGCATAAACAAAGGTGTGATCACCCGCTTGAAGGGCTTTCTTAATCACCCCCAGGCCAAGCTTTTCGTTCTCGTGCAATCGCTTCACCGTGTCGAGGGGTGGATCCACTTTCAAGAAATCGAACCCAGCTGTTAACGCTTTATCGGGGTCCATTTCATCTTTGTCAGAACCAATCCGTTGGCGCACGATATCGCTGACAACAGCCATGGCGTCGACGTCTAAATCGTCGCGGGCGCACAGTTTATTAAGCAGGTTTTCGGCCAAGAATCCGGCCATACGCTCCGCCGCGCCATCTGGCAGATATGGGCGCGTGACGAGGGGGGCTTGCCATAGGTCGATGGTCGCGGACCGTTCAATCAATTCATCTAATGCTTCTTCGCGAATTTGTGCTGAGTTATTGCCCAGCAAATCGCCGATGCCTTCGATATCATCCGTGGCGATGATGGCATCGGCAAGATTCTCAGAAACACCGTCGCGGCGCGCAATGGCACCAATGCCACCTGAAGTCGGGCCGTGCTCAATGATTTCAAGCAAATCCTCATCGGTGAGGACGGGTGAGAACTCAAGAACCGGTCCTGAGACCTCAAGCTCAAAATCGCTCGCCAGAAGCTTAATAACATCTGCGGGGGCATCGATGACGTCTTTGAGCGCTTCGGATAGGACCGCGCGGACTTTGGCAATTTGATCTTTTGCGAGAGTTTCAAGCGCCTCGTGAGTTTGTGCCCTTAGCTTATCGGATTCTTCTACACTCATGTTTGGCGCCAGCTTGGCGATATTGGCGGCCAGTCCGCCGCGCACGTCGGCATCGCTATCTTTGGCGAGCTTTATATAGGTCTGCTTGGGGACCGCCGTATTCGTCGCGACAGCCAAGCGAACATCGGCGCTTTTATCGTCCGAGAGGTAATACAAGATTTCCGGCGGGATGTCTTGACGCTCAGCAAGCGCTGCCCGGACCCCAACATCATCTGTTTGGGCCAACGCACGCGCCTTCTCGTAGGATAGAGTCTCCGAACCAGGTTGGTCGGCCATTTTAGAACCTTCCTCCCAAACGGTTGTGATCATCTAAAAACGTCACTCTTACGACCCCTACGTCATTCTTGCTTATCAACGGGCTTCACCGGTGGGGGCGCCATTTCAAAGCCGCCTTTGCTGCGATTCTTGACCGAGTACATAGCGGCATCAGAACGGGCAAGAAGCTCATCCAACTGCTCGCCGCTTCTAGGGTCAAAGAATGCAACGCCTACAGATATCCCCAGTGGATTGTCATCATCCCCCGACATCGAAATCATCGATTTACTTGTTTCGATCAATTGTCCCGCGCGCTTCTCGGTGGTCGTCTCGTCGATACCGTCCAACCACATGGAGAATTCATCCCCACCCAAACGGGCAACCAAATCGCCCGGGCGTGAGAAATTTAGTAACATATCGCGCAGAAATAAGATCGCATCATCGCCAGCTTGGTGACCATGCACATCGTTGACGCGTTTGAAATTATCCATATCGACATAAAACATCGCTGCGGTTTGTCCGCTGCGTTCTAAGCGACTAACACGGCGCGGTAATTCTTCTTCGTAGAACGCACGTCGGTTCAACAAGCCCGTCATGCCGTCCGTCCGGGATAATCTAAGAATGCGTTCGTGATTGGATATCTGTTCGTTGGCGATCCCCAGTTGGTTCGCAACGTCCGTCAGCATTAATTGATGATCGTCATCCCAGGCGCCCTTTTCCCTGGGCTTCCACATAGCCAATGCACCGTTGAGGTTGCTGCGATATTGGGTGGCAGCGACCAATGCGGACCAATTGTCCAGTTCCAGACTGATAACCGCGCCGGGTTTTAAGTCTTTGATGGCGTCGCCGATTCTGACGACGCCATCCACATTGCCGAATTCGGCAGCAACAGCATAGGTTTTGTGGTCTTCGTCTTCGCGGTAAATACGTGATCCCGCAGCACCAAGTGCGCGGGCCGTGGCCGTCGCGGCAGCCATCAACATATCATGTGGTTCGATTTCGTCCCTGATTTGACTGACGATATAGTTCAGCAGTTGTTCCCTGTGGCGGGCACGTGCCAACGCGGCTTCGCTTTCGCGTTCCTCGGTCACATCGCGGCAAACACCCCGGCAGCCAATCCAGGTTTCTGACTCGTCATCGTTCTTCACCAAAGGCAGTGCAGAGACGACCATGCATGCGGTAGAGCCATCCTTGTTGGTCAGCCAAATTTCGATGTTGTCGAGCTTTCGGGTGGTGGTGAACGGGAACGGTGTCAGTTCGTCGGGGTCAATCACAAAATCCCGCGCTTGCTGGCCGATCAACTCATCTGGTTTGTACCCAAGAGCCCCTTGGGGCGAGACGAAGATGAACCGACCATCAGAGTCGACTTCCCATGAAAAATCATTGGATATCTCAACCAGGTCTTTATAGCGCTGGCGAGATTCGACCAAGGTAGAGCGTAAATTTCGCTCCATCGTTAGATCGCGGGCGATCACCAATACCTTTTTGACGCTTAGATCAGCAGCCAAAATCGGCGTCGCAGTTACATCCAAGTCCATATCACCACGGCTGGTCGCAATCGTGATTGTGGCGCTGGCAATGGAGGCGTTTGAGGCCGCGCTGGCGATCAAAGCTTCGATATCTGCAACAGCACCACCTGATAGTGCCTTTTCAAGCCCGGCGCACTTGGCATTGGAAACGATGGGCGAGCCAGCCGCATCCACAAGAATGGCGGGGCCTGGATATCCAGCGATCAGTTTTACATCATCATCACTTGCTGTGTGCGTTGACGTGCTTGGTGTGTTTTCGTCCGCCATGTTGATGCGTATTCCTAATTTAGCTTGTAACCACTCTAAAAGATCGAAATGGATGGGCCAAACCGTGATTACATAAGGATTTCATGCATAATTTAG
>DGNZ01000230.1 GCA_002389175.1 Rhodospirillaceae bacterium UBA4479
GGTGCTTCGGATGGGTCACGGTCACGCCAAGTGCCGTCATACATGCGCTTTTGGCCATCGGCGCGCGCTTTTTCGCGCATTGCCTTCAATTCTTCAGGCGTACAATAGCATTTATACGCCATGCCCTTATCCAGCAAAGCCTGAACAACTTCTTGATGGCGGGTGCGGCGTTCATACTGGGAAATGGCATCGCCATCCCAATCAAGGCCCAACCAGCCTAGGCCATCAATAATCGCGTCGATGGCTTCCTGTGTCGAGCGCACGCGGTCCGTGTCTTCGATGCGGAGCAAGAATTTACCGCCATCGCCATGAACTTCATGGTGCTTTGCAAAAAGCCAATTAAAGAGCGCCGTCCGTGCACCGCCGATGTGCAGAAATCCAGTAGGAGAGGGCGCAAATCGGGTAACGACGGGCATAAAAATTCCTTAGGTGGACAGGTACCGAGACCTCGGCTGCGACGTTTTAGCACATATATTTCGCGTATGCAGCAATATCAGTCCATTTTTATCCATTAAAATTCACCCCTGAGCCCATGCATAGCGTCTTAAATGTCTTTGAATCCTTCGAATCTAGGGCGAGCACTGCTCAATGAACGTCATCAACTACCGCTTTGGCTACCTATTTTCATGGGTGTTGGCATCTCCTTGTATTTCGCTCTCAGCTTCGAACCGCGGCCGTATTTAGGCGCTATTACTGCGGCGGTAATCATGGTTTAAGGGTCATTATTCGAGGTGCAGGACCACGAATTGTCTGGGCCGCAATTTTTTCTGCGACCATCGGTTTTGCAGTTGCACAAATCGCCACTCAAAACACAGCCATTCATCTTCTTCAAAAGCGCACATCCTTTATCAACCTCAACGCCACCATTGCCAGTGTCTCGGAAACACAATTTGGCCTGCGGCTTATACTTGAAGAAATTGAGGCTGGGGTGCGTGCTCCTGACGTGATCCCACAGCGCATCAGATTATCGATCAGACAAAAGCCATCACCAGATATACACCTGCCAATCCCAGGCCACAGGGTATCAGTCTTGGCGGTACTCAGACCACCACCAGCGCCCCATTTGCCTGGATCATATGACTTTCAACGCCGCGCATTCTTCCAAGAAATTGGTGCCTATGGCTTTGGCATTGGTGAGATCACTGTTTTGGGCCGCGCGAATAGCGACCTGCTTACCCGCATCGCACAAAACATTCATCAAATTCGGGCCGAAATCGCCGCACGTGCCAGATCGATGGCCACCGGGCCACCCGGCGCAGTCGCAGCTGCCTTGTTAACGGGTCATCGCGGTACAATTCCCGCGGAAATCCTTGGCCATATGCGTGATTCGGGGATCGCGCATCTATTGGCTATTTCTGGCCTGCATATTGGATTGGCGGCGGGAACCATGTTTGTGTTCGTTCGGTTGCTGATTTTGCTGATCCCAAGGATCGGACAACGCCTGAATGCCAAGAAAATTGCCAGTATCGCTGCAATCAGTGTCGCGTTTTGCTATGCGATCCTGGCCGGGCTGACCGTACCCACTGAGCGGGCTTTTTTGATGACGAGCCTAATGTTGGTTGGAGTACTCATCGATAGGCGGGGAATTACGCTGAGATCCGTGGCCTGGGCTGCTGGCGTCATTTTGTTGTTTCATCCATCGAGCTTATTAGAACCCGGCTTTCAGATGTCGTTTTCGGCTGTCGTCTGCCTTGTGAGCGGGTATGAATGGCTTTCCCGTCACGCCACTCGGCGCGGTGGGATTGCGGTCCGTGTTTGGCGCTACGTTGCTGGCGTGATGATGACCAGCATCATAGCAGGTGCAGCAACTGCGCCGTTCGCAATTTATCATTTCCAACACGTCGCCGCCTTTGGGCTGATCGCCAACATGATTGCTGTGCCTCTTGCTGCATTTTGGGTCATTCCGTCGGGTCTGATCGCGCTTGTGCTATATCCCATCGGGCTTGATGCCTGGCCCATGACCTTGATGAGCGTTGGTATTGGGATGATTCTAGACGTAGCTGCGATTGTATCATCCATCCCCGGTGCTGCCGTTGATATCGCCCCCATGCCATCGTGGGCGTTGTCCTGTATCGCATTAGGCGGACTGTGGCTCTGTATATGGCGTAGCGAGATTCGTATTCTAGGCATCCTGCCGATCATCATCGGTTTCATTTTCGGGGGATGGGGTGCCCTTCAACCCGATATCATCATTGATGGCGGTGGACGCGTTGTCGCAATACATGGCGTAGATGGTTCAATGCGGGTGTCAGCGACAAACCGCGCACAATTTACGGTCGATGCCTGGCTTCGACAAAGTGGCAACAATGTTGATGCCATACCATGGGACACAACAGGCCGCACCATGTCCCAAACATTACGATGCGATATTCATGGATGTCGTTACAAAAGGCATGGCAAATCCATAAGCATTTCATTCGACGAGTCCGTATTGATCGAGGACTGCAACAAAAGCGACATAATTGTCGCATTGGTTCCAATAAGGGTGTCATGTAGAAAGGTTGATCAAAAGGTCGACTGGTTTGATCTGTGGCGAAACGGCACGCATGCAATCTACGTAACACCTGATAAAACCGAAATCCGGTCCGTCAATCAGGTCAGGGGAGACCGCCCATGGGTGGTGAAACCGATGCCGAGATCAAAGCCCAACCTACGGTCCGTTAGTAATTCCGATAAAGTGCTTTCAACACGCCCTGAACCTTTACTTGGTCAGGTCCAAAGATACGTGTCTCAAAATCTTTATTGGCAGGCTCCAAAGCGATCGAATTACCCCGTT
>DGNZ01000294.1 GCA_002389175.1 Rhodospirillaceae bacterium UBA4479
GGGATTCGAACCCTCGATACAGTTTCCCGTATACTGGTTTAGCAAACCAGCGCCTTCAGCCACTCGGCCACCCCTCCGCAAGGGCTAGGCGTATTACGCCCGGCAAGACTGCCGGAATGTAAGGGCTACACAGATCACCGTCAACTGCCAGAAATCAGTGAATTCATTAACTTAAATCTTAACTGATGCGCGTCTGCCCTTGAACAAGCTGGGGCATTCCAGTCATCCTGTATCTCATCATTGGCAAGTGACAGGTTAGACAAAATCTCATGACTGAAACATATAATGATTTGATCGAAAAACGGTTCGGACAGCGGCCGAAACACAATCACGATGCGGCTGCGACGGGTATCCACAGACAACAACTCTCACACCGCAGCCGACGGCGCTATAAACCTGACGCCATATCCGAAGAGACATTAGAGCTTTTGTTCGCTTGTGCTTTGTCCGCGCCAGCCAAATCTGATCTGCAGCAAGTCGCGATCATTAACTTGGCAAACCCAAACCAAAGAGCGCGCGTGACTGATCTCATCCCCGCAATGCCTTGGATTAAGCAAGCACCCGTCTTTTTGCTGTTTTGCGGCGATGCACGGCGAATTGAACGTATTTGTGAATATCGGGGCACATCCTTTGCGCATGAGCCGTTGGATGCGTTCCTAAATGCAGCTGCTGATGCAGCGATCGTCATGCAGAACTTTATCGTTGCCGCAGAAGGGGCTGGGCTGGGCTGCTGTCCGATCAGCGCTGTGCGTGAGATAACATCAGAGATTGCCGATATTGTTAGCCTGCCAGATCGCGTGTTCCCGTTTGCCGGTTTGTGTGTCGGACACCCGGATGATGACCCGTGGGTAAGCCAGCGGCTTCCACTATCACTTACCGTCCATACCGATAAATATAACGATGATCATTTGTTCGATGACATCGACAAGTATGATGATCGACGCGGCCGGGCCAATCCGATTTCCAGACAACGAGATACAGAAAAATATGGATCCAAAGACGTCTATGGATGGTCCGATGAAAAGGCGCGCCAAACGTCGCATACCGATCGGATGTCGTTTTGCAGACACATCAAGAAAACAGGTTTTGAGACTTTAGGCTAAAGCTTACTTAAATTGCCGCCATATTATTGCGCCGACCAAGTTTCGCATTCAAAAAGTTGATTTTGGCAGTGACCATCTCGTTAAGCATGTCCGCGTTGGGCACGCTTAACGCCTTAGAGTCTGATGAAATGACTTGAGGGAGACGGCCATGGGCAATTTCAAATCACAATCGAAACAAATCAATAAACGTACAAATGCTGCACGAGAGCGATCAATTCTACGTGGAACTGTTGGCCCCGACGGAGAAAACTTACACGCCGATCTTAGACTGATCTCAACGGCGTTATCACAAGCCGGACTGGTCTCTCCTCAGGCCACTCTTGAAGAAGTGAAGCGTACGATTTTCAAAGCGGTTCGGCATATACATCGCACAACCAAGCCAAAAGACCCTGTGGGTCCGTTCGACCTTGGCATTTTCCCAGCTGACGATACAGAGCGTGCGATGCGTCGTGCCATTTCGGAATTGAGGTTCCCCACAGCACATCGAGCCATTGCCTTATCCGCAGCCCCAAAAGGGGCCAGGGCGATTGTTGAATGTGGCATGTCCATTGCCAGAAAAAAACTCCATCAAGGGGCGCATATCGAAGATACACCGGCGCCTTTTAGGCGGGCATTGTTACCGCCCCTGCTGCCCCAAGTGTCTCAAAGCAATCGTTGTCTAGCCGCAACTCTGGCTAAGTTCGATATTGATGGGTTAGATACTCTGATTGCTGCAAATATCATCGAAAACGGGAAAGCTGGCTTTATTGAAATTAGAGATTTTTTCACGGTTCTTAGCATTACGAAGCCAGAGAAGGCGCTTAATTTGGGGGCAAAAGTAAAACGCCGCCTGAGGGGGAAGCCCAGGCGACGCTTTATTAAGTTAATTCGCAACGTCCCCCCGAATGAGGACGACTTTAATGACCGTGCTAGTTGACCATATGTTCACGGATGGCAGCGCCCCGAACGGATTTCCGTACTTTCTCGAATGCGCGAACTTCAATCTGGCGAACACGCTCGCGGCTGATCCCATAAACCGTACTGAGATCTTGCAGCGTGATTGGGTCATCTTTTAGGCGGCGTTCAGTTAGAATATGACGTTCGCGATCCGTCAGGCACTTCATCGCACCGACCAGCATTTGTTGGCGTGAGCTGAATTCCTGTTGTTCCCCGACGAGGGTTTCCTGATCCGTTGAGTCATCCACCAACCAATCAATCCACTCGCCTTCGCTATCGTCGCGCAAAGGTGAATTTAATGAATGATCAGGACCTGCCATACGGCGGTTCATATTGATAACTTCGTGCTCGGGAACATTGAGACGCTTGGCAACCTCTGTTGTCTGTGCTGGAGACAGATCGCCATCATCGATGGCTTCGATTTCGCCTTTGATCCGACGTAGATTGAAGAAAAGTTTTTTCTGGGCGGCCGTGGTACCCATTTTAACCAGTGACCAGGAATGCAAAATGTATTCTTGGATCGCAGCCCTAATCCACCACATCGCATAGGTCGCTAAACGGAATCCACGTTCAGGGTCAAAGCGTTTTACCGCTTGCATCATGCCTACGTTGCCTTCGGAGATAAGCTCGCCCACAGGCAGGCCATATCCGCGATATCCCATCGCGATTTTTGCAACCAATCGCAGATGGCTGTTCACCAGCTGGTGCGCGGCATCGTGATCTTCTTCTTGGCGCCAACGTGTCGAAAGATCCTGTTCTTCTTCGAATGTAAGCATTGGGTATCTGCGGATAACCTGCAGATAACGCGAGAGGTTTCCTTCTGGTGTTGGATTAAAGTCGTTCGCTAACGTACCCATTTTAAATCTGCCCCCAAAAACTGTTTCTGCGTCAATCGAGCGGCACGTCAAAGCCCTTCTCGATTGCGAGGTTGCCAAAACATACTTGAGTAATTTAGTCAGGTATAGTTAAAGTTTAGAGAGGTTCTATTATACTAATTAACGAATTGATATCTTTAGAAATTTCTGCCTCAAAACCGACCTGTTCACTCGTTACCGGGTGTTTAAACCCCAGCTTATATGCTTGCAACGCTTGGTTATTATACGCGCTGACCACTCCACGGATCACAGAATCCTTGATTTTTCTTGCGGTCATGTGCGCCGCGTATACAGGATCTCCGATCAACGGGTGACCAATTGACTTCATGTGTACACGGATTTGATGCGTGCGTCCTGTGAACAGATGGCAATCCACAAGTGCCGCCAAGGAACCAACCGGCCTGATGACCTCATAATCCGTAATCGCAAGTTTGCCACCACTTGGCACGACAGCCATACGTTTTCGGTTCTTTGGATCTCGTCCAATATTGGTTTCAATCCGCCCTGCGCGCGGCGACGGCATGCCCCAAACAACGGCGCGATAAGCCCGTTCGATGCTATGGACTTGGAATTGCTCCACCAAGCCCTGATGGGCACGGTCAGATTTCGCACATACCATGATACCCGAGGTATCTTTGTCCAGACGATGAACAATACCAGGGCGTGTCACACCGCCAATTCCCGATAAAGACCCTGCACAATGATGCAGCAAAGCATTCACCAGTGTGCCCGTCAGATGCCCGGGCGATGGGTGCACGACCAATCCAATCGGCTTATCAATAACGATAAGATGTTCATCCTCGTAGATAACATCGAGCGGAATATCCTCGGGTTCAGGGCGTGCGGGGATCGGCGGCGGTACCGTCACAATATAACGTTGACCCGTACGGACCTTTTTCGATGCATCCGTCACGATCCGGTCACCATCGGTCGTAATTCTGCTGTCAGCGATCAAAGCTTGCAGACGGTTTCGCGACAGATCTTCGATCTGGGCTGTCAGCCATCGATCCAAGCGCTGACCATCCGCATCCTCCGAAACTTTTAGCTCTATTTCCTCCACGTATCCCTGCCTGATAAATTATTGAGTATATTCATTGCGAAAGCTTCGAAGGCTACTTTTCTTGACAAGCATAGCTGTCCCGACGAAGAAGACCAATCGGGACAACAGATGGATACCCTAAAATGCGCGCGTTGATGGGAATTGTTATTGGATTAGGCATTTTGATCATCACAGTTATCGTGCTGATCGGTTTCGGCTTTTACAAGAAGTCGGTTGATCCAGATTGGAGATTGCTTGGCGAACAAGCCCCGACATCGACCGCAACCACACCCCATACCCAAGGCAACGCATTTGACGATATAAATCTAGGACTCGCATCTGGATGCCGTGTCATGGACGTCACCGCCGAGGGCACATTCGCATACCTCAAAATCGGCCCTGACAGCACATGCGAAACAGTGATCGTTATCGATGTTTCAAAAGGTCAGATTTTGGGCCGGATTGCTCCGCGTTGAAGGTACAACTCTCTAACGAACTAAATGCAATGCTTAGCGAGCATGCGCAGGCAGATTATCCAAACGAATGCTGCGGCCTTCTGGTCGGCTCCATCCAATCGGATATCGTCAAAATCACCGAAGTTCATCCGAGCAAAAATCTAACGTCGGGGAATCCTGCAAAGTCGTTCGAAGTTGACCCTAAACTCCGGTTCGATGTCATGCGCGAGGCACAATCGCGGAATGATGGTGTCGATATCATCGGGCATTATCATTCCCATCCAGACGGGCCCGCCGCACCATCTGCAAAAGACTTATCGATGGCTTATGAGCCGAATATGGTTTGGCTGATTTGCCGTGTTGCCCCCAACGAAGAAGTAACCATCGGCGCTTTTCAACCTTGCTCCGATAGAAGCGCATTTAACACTTTGGAACTCGTCATTAATTAAAAATAATGCACGTTCCATGACGCGATGTATTTTCCACTGACTTGCCATCTTCGATCTTTTCGACGACTTTGAAAAAGACCAATGCCTCGTGGGAGAGACCCGAATGACACCGAAAACCGACAAACCTTATTGGTGGGAAGCCGCTGAACCCCAAGTAGCCGACGGCGGGCCACTGCCAGAAAAGGCTGATGTCGTCATCGTCGGCGGCGGTTATGCTGGCATGGGGGCGGCCATTCCACTTGCAAGGGCGGGGCGAGATGTGATCGTTCTTGAGCGCGATCGACCCGGTGATGGTGCATCGAGCCGCAACGGTGGCCTTACCAGTGCAAATATTCGCTGGTCGTATTCAAAGCTAAAAGCAAAGTTTGGCGAGGATGCTGCAAAAGCCTACTACGCCGAAGGTGTGGCCGCGCGTGCTGACCTAAAAGATTTCGTTGAGACCGAGAAACTTGATTGCGACTTAAGCATGGTGGGACGCTTTACCGGCGCGATGCGTCCCGAAATTCTCGACAGCATGAAACGCGAAGCCGAAATAATGCAGCGCGAGCTTGGCATCGAATCCACGGTCATTGAGCGTAAAGATCAATATGACGAGATTGGCTCTGAGCTATATCACGGTGGTATTCGACGGACAGACATGGGCGGGCTCCATCCTGGAAAAATGCACCGAGAACTCCGCCGCGTTGCCGAAGAATCTGGCACAAAGATCTGGGGAGATACTGGCGTCACCAATATTGCCCAGGTCGGGACGCAATTCGATATCACAACACCCAAAGGCACTGTACGCGCCAATCATGTCATTGTCGCAACGAATGGCTATACGGACAAAGGCTTACCTTGGCTCCAAAAACGCCTGGTTCCTGTCATTTCCGAGATGATTGCAACAGAGCCGTTAAGCCCGAACTTGATGAATACCCTGATGCCGCGCAGGCAAATGCACGGTGAGACCCGCCAACTTGGACACTACTATCGACCATCTCCAGATGGGACACAGATTCTTTTCGGGGGTCGCCGCTACGATGATGACATGAATGCAGCGCGCGAACGCCTCCGTAATAATTTGACCAGCATCTTCCCTGATCTCTCGGACGTCGGGCTTTCACATCACTGGTTTGGCTTCGTTGCTTTTCCAATGGATCAGCTGCCTAAACTAACCGTTCATAAAGGCATCATTTATGCGACGGGATTCTGCGGTTCTGGCGTTGTCTGGGCACGTTGGATGGGACAAAAGGCTGCGTATCAAATTCTCGAACGTGAGGAAGCTGAGACGGCGATTGGATCTCAGCCCTTCCGTGCCATTCCATTTTACAATGGCAACCCGTGGTTCCTGCCGGTGATGATGAATTGGTATAAGATCAAAGATCGTTTTTCAGGCACGCTGAAATAGCCGTCATTCTGCGGCTTTACCAACATCCATGTCTGCAAGCTCGGCTAAGGTAAGCGGCTTCAACGGTGGACGAATGCGATAAGCCCCAATGTCTTCGGGGCATTTATTGTGCGCTGCCGCCAATATCTCGGTCACAGTCAGTCCGCACATGCGCCCCTGACAAGGCCCCATGCCCGTCCTGTAGAATGCTTTCAATTGATTCGGGCCCTGCGCACCCAGAGCCGCCGCATCGCGGACATTGCCCGCAGTCACTTCCTCACAGCGACACACAATCGTCGCATCAATTGGTGGATTTAGAATGTCCCTTGGCGGCACAAAAATAGCATCCAACATCGGTCGAATAGACGTATGATTTTCCAACTCGGATAAAAGTGGTGCTGCGGCATTATCTCGAACTTGAACCGATATGCGACCTTGCAGATACGCGACTTGCAAAGCACTAAGCTTTCCTTTGATCTCGGCCGTTTTGGCGCCGAAAACCCCTGCCCCATCACCCGCAACAAATATGGCTGGCACATCACTATGGCCCCATTCATCGACGCGCGGATACCAATAACGTTGGGTTTTATGCCAGCCATGCGCCAATCGAAGTTGCCGTGACGCTTGAGTATTTGGCACCACACCCTGGTGCAACAGGACAGTGGATACTCTCAACGTTCGCCGCAGCCCGCCAGAAGTAAACCCAATTTGCTCTGCTTGACCGTCGCCGCTAATTAGGAATTCATGTGCACCGCTGTAAATCGGCACACCAGCGTCCTTAATCGCGCGCTTCAACTTCAGGCCCTTTTGTAGATACGGCCAAGACTTTGTCGCCCGCAGCAGATGTGGCGCGCCCCGCACGTAATCCATTACACCTGTTGTATCGAGAACAGCCTCAACATCTGCACCAGCCTTGATGAGTTGATCTGCCACCAATAATAGTAACGGCCCACTGCCCACAATAACGATTTTACCGACAGGGATCATACCTGCTGTCTTTAACAAAATTTGTGCGGCCCCAGCAGTCATCACGCCCGGCAATGTCCAGCCAGGAATGGGCACGGGGCGTTCCAACGCGCCTGTTGCTAAAATGATATTCTTCGCTTGAAAAGCATGGGCTTTGGCGCCGTCGCTCGACCAGATACTGCCATCTTGGTCAAGCTGCCAGACAGTATGGCCAGAAATATACTCAGCGGTTGATGCACGAAACGCATTCGCAACAGTTTCACCATAGGCATATTCCTCACCCAACATGGGCAAGTCATCGGCGCGGCGGGTCACGACTTCATCAACCGCCCGGTAAATCTGCCCCCCAACAGCGGATTGTTCATCAATCAATGCAGTGTGCAATCCGTGCTCGGCAGCCTCAGTCGCTGCTGACATGCCAGCAGGGCCGCCACCAATTACAATAAGATCATAAGCCTTAGTGGTCATGTGCCATCCCCTAGTCGAGATGCGCCTTCTTGAGGGTTGATCACCATTCCATTTGCAACGGTGACCATGCAGGCTTGGCGGTTGGGGACACCATCAATATCCATCAAACAATCGAAACACACACCCATCATACAATAGGGCGCTCGCCCATCGCCAGACACAGGGGTCGTTCGTGTCGCACCATCGCGCACGGATAGAACAGCAGCAGCAACGCTAATGCGCGCTGGCACCTCAACTTTTTGACCATTGATTGTAACACTGACTTTGTCAGTTGTATCATGCCGCGTTTTCAGCATTGAACCTCTCTACACCGAATGAACGGAATTCTTCTGGCGGTGGATCACCTGCGATCCAACCACTAACAACGCGCGCATTCACCGCCGCCAGCGTGACACCGCTATGCGATGCAATGCCATAGATACCGGGGTGGGTCGCGGACTCCTGATACACAGGACATTTATCTGGGGTCAGCACCCGCAGTGCCGCCCAAGAACGAACAATATTGAGCCCGCGCAAGGCTGGAATGGTTCGTGCTGCGCGCGCCGCAATGTCGTTGATTGATTTGGTGTCCACCATGTCGTCGTAACCTGCCTCTTCGGCAGATACCCCTAACATGATAGAACCTTCGTGGGTTTGACGGAACGCACTCATTGGCATCGGCAGCAACGGCTGTGTCCGTTCAGTGACCAAGATGTGGCCACGCTGCGGACGAATAGGAATATCCAGTCCCAACGGCGGACCCAAATCTTTTAAGCCATGTCCCGCAGCGATCACAATTTTTGCCGCTCGGATATCGCCAGCTTCGGCATGGACAACATATCCATCCGCATCATCAGAGACCGATGTCACTCGGTGTCCGGGCTTATACGTTCCACCCAATTGTTGAAACCGGGTATGCATCGCACGCAACAGAAATAGCGGGTTAACATGGCCATCTAACGGGCTGTAAGACGCGCCGACAACCTCGTCACCCAATTGCACACCAGGCAACATGTCTTCGACTTGCTTGCGGTCCAAGTATTCAATCTCGTAGGGCTCGCCACCGCCTTGCTGATAGATTTGTCCAAGGAAATGCTGGCGATGTGCCATTTCTTCATCGCCCAAACATAGCTCTAACCCACCCGGATTAGCATGCGCGACGTCAACCCCCGTGGCATCCTTCAACTCCGAGGCAAAATCACCATAAAGACCTGCAGAGCGACGCGTCCATCTGACGTAATCAGGCATCCCAAAGCCTTTGCCTTGGAACCACACTAGGCCAAAATTCCCACGTGCGACGCGCAAAACATCGTCACCTTCATCCAAAATACAAACGTCCAACCCGCGCTGTAACAAGCCAATCGAAACCGCAGGACCAATCATCCCGCCACCGATCACAGCCACATCAAAACGATCTTTGTTCATCGTATCAAACATCACGCCTTCCCAAATCGGATGCTTCACAAATCAAAACAACCTCTTTCAAAAAAGGCGACGAAATAGACTTCTGTCAAATTCTATTCGCATCAATCGTTGATAATCGCGCCAGCAACGCATCCAAATCGTCATGCTTATCACCAAGCAATTCATTGAATTCATTACGTATCATTTCAGCAAAGGCACGTGCCAATCGGGAAAGTGGCCTGCGTGATGGAGTTAGGATGGAAAACTGATATTTAATAGTAGGTCGAATGGGTAGAAAGCGAATCGCCCCGGGCTCTGGGCTTGTCGCCCAGTACAGCCAAGCACTCAGTGGACTCAGCACACCGAATGCTAACCCACGCGAAATTAGCGGATACTGCGCGGCGGCATTCTGTAGCTCAAAGCGAACGTTCAACGTTGCCCCCGCATCATCGAACATATCGCGCAGGGCACGTGGAATGAAATGTTCTGGCAATAAAGTCGCACATGGCTTCCCATCCAAATCCTGCGGTGTCACGAATTCATTTTTTGCGAGAGGGTCATATGCGGGTAGCGCACATACACAATCCAATTCGATCGGGTCCGCATCAACCAAGTCGGAATCCCAACCCAATTCTGCCAACCCGACATCAAACTGCTCAATCGAGAGCTGTTCATATAATGTTGCAGAGGGGGTCGATTGCATCAGGAAACTTGCATTCGGATATTGCTTTGCAAATTTCGCAATAAATCTTGGCATAAAGAATTCCGATATGATTGGCATACACGCCACGCGAATTTGTTCCGTGTCGCGCCCGCCACCTTGGCGCATAGACCTCTCCAATGACGCCATGCGGCGGAGGATTTCTTCGCTCTCGCCCAATAAGAACTGCGCTTCGGGGACGGCTTGTAAGCGGCTGTTTTTACGTTCAAACAACTCGTAGCCGATCTCTCGTTCAAGGTTTGCAATCGCTGCACTAATCGCAGGCTGAGTCCGACCAAGATTTTTTGCAGCCTTGGTCACGGACCCCGATAGCATAACTTCTCGAAAAACTTGAAGGTGCCATAAATTCATCAAACAAATCCCTTTGATCTTACCCATAAATTATATTTATGGGTATAAAAAAAGAAAAGATTTGATTAAATGGGTGTGGTGACTGACCATTTGCGCCTTACAGGGAGGGAAGAGGCAAAGTTCAACAAGCAATGGCCTCTTTCCTGAGAAATGTTAGGGCATGATCATATGACCCTAGCGGGGGATGAAAATTTGATTGGGGCGTGCACTCGACAACATTGGTTCGGGTCTCCTTCTATTGCTTCATTCCTTAATATGAATTTCACAGGACCAATAAAAGGAGTCGAATTATGAAATTCCGTACAGCACTGGCCATGACGGCCGTTGCAGGTGTTCTTGCAGTATCCAGCGTTGCCCAAGCCCAGGACATGAAGTTCTGGCGCATCGGTACCGGCGGCGCAGGCGGCACGTATTATCCCATCGGCGGTTTGATCGCCAACGCGATTTCCAACCCTCCGGGTTCACGTCCTTGCGATAAGGGTGGTAGCTGTGGCGTACCAGGTTTGGTCGCAATTGCGGTTTCCACGAACGCATCTGTTGCGAACGCGAACGCCATTCAAGCTGGTCAGCTTGACGCTGGTCTCGCCGGTGCACAAACGGTTGTTCAAGCCTACAAAGGCGAAGGTAAGTTTGTTGGCAACAAAAAAGATAAGATTCGCGCGATCGCAAATCTGTATCCAGAAGACATGCACCTCGTCTCTCCTAAGGGCCAAACCCTTAGCGGGCTAAAAGACCTAAACGGTAAGAATGTCGGCGTTGCTGCTGCTGGTTCTGGTACGCAGGTTTCCGTTAAAATGATCCTGGAAAACTACAGCATCAAAGCTGACGAACAAGAACTTGGCCTGGGCCAAAGCGCGCAGCGCTTGGCTGATGGTCAATTGGATGCGTTCTTCTATGCAGGTGGTACGCCGTTTGCAGCGTTGATCCAGTTGGGCTCAACCAAAGGCTTTGAGCTTTATAAGTTCACAGAGACTGAACAAACAGAGATCAACAAGATCATTCCTTACTACGTTCCATCTTTGATTCCAGCTGGCACGTACGAGACGATCACCTATGACGTCCCAACAGTGGCCGTTAATGGTCAGTTGGTAACATCTGCTGATCAACCTGCTGATTTGATTTATGACATTACCAAAGCTTTGTGGAACAAAAACACCCGCAAACTTTTGGATAAAGGTCATTCAAAAGGTAAAGCGATCCAACTAGAAACAGCATTAAAAGGTGTATTGGTTCCAGTTCACCCAGGTGCTGAGAAATTCTACAAAGAAGCCGGACTTATTAAGTAAGACCGACTGACTATTCGGGGCGCATGGAAAACCCGTGCGCCCCGTTTTCGTTTCTTCATAAAAAATAACTTTTTATAGTTTTCGTCTTTCGGGGGGCTCCATGGCTGAATTTGATGCAAAAGCGGCTGAAGAACTTGAGAAAAAATATGACTCAGGGCTTCAAACACGCGCGCTTGGACCCGTCCTCGTAAAATTCGTGTTCGCGTTTTCGGTGGCATTCGCGATGTACCATTGGATCACCGCAGGGACCGGCGTTCCTATCGACTACTGGCACATGGGCTTTCATATGTCCGGTGTCATTCTGTTGGTCTTTATTGCCTATCCGATGTTCAAAACCGATTACCAGATGAGCCTTGGCGACAACACATGGTGGCGCTTCTCAAACGTACCAATTTGGGATTGGCTGTTCATCGTTGTCGGTATCGCCTGCTCTCTCTACATCGGGATCACTTGGTACGAGATAAATTTTGAAATCTTTGGCATGTCCTTCTTCTTGCCAGAACAAGTTATTCGCCAAGGGGACCCGGCGCCCATTGATGTTGTGTTCGGTACCATGCTTATCCTCGTTTTATTGGAAGCCGTCCGGCGCACACTTGGGATTATCGTCCCCATTATCATTTTGATATTTACCGGCTATGCCATTTTCGGACAATACATCCCAGTCCAGATTTTGACCCACCCCGGCATCAACTGGTCGCAGTTCATCAACAATATTTACTTCCCGGCCGAAGGTATTTACGGCGTCACGTTGTGGATTGTCTCAACCGTGGTTTTCCATTTCGTCCTATTTGGCGTCATCGCGCAACGCATGGGCCTCGGCCAATTCTTTGTTGATATCGCCACAGTAATCGCTGGTCGATACACAGGCGGTCTGGCAAAGGTATCAGTAGTGTCCTCTGCATTCTTTGGGACAATTTCCGGTTCTTCCATTGCGAACACGGTCTCGACCGGTTCTTTGACCATTCCGAATATGAAAAAGATGGGCTATCCAGGCCATCTAGCGGGCGGCGTAGAAGCCGCAGCCAGTGCGGGTGGACAAATCACACCTCCTATCATGGGGGCTGCAGCCTTTGTGATGGCTGAATTTTTGGAAGTCCCCTACACCACCATCGTTCTGGCAGCGATCGTACCTGCTTCCATGCATTATGTGGGTGTTCTCTGTATCGTCCATTTTCAGGCCCGCCGCCTTGGGCTCAAAGGCCTTCCAGCCGATGAAATTCCTAAACTGCTGCATGTTGTTAAGCGTGGCTGGCCAACAGCTGTCCCGCTGATCGTATTGATCTACGTCCTGTTTAGTGGATTCTCGCCACATATGGCGGCATTTTGGGGCATTACCACAGCCATCACGATTGGGTTCTTGAACCCCATGCACCGTTTGACGATCGGGGATCTCCTTGATGGGTTCGTAACCGGCGTGAAATACGCCTTGGCCGTCGGCGCCGTCTGTGCAGCCATCGGCATTGTGGTCGGTGTCGTTAACTCAACAGGTCTTGGCTTCCGTCTCGGTTTCATGGTGACAAACGGCGCTTTGGGCATCGCTGAAACACTTCACCCCATTCTTGATTTTATCCCGTTCAGCGACTTCTCAATCGATGGGATCACACTGTTTATATCGTTGGTCCTGATCGCTATCACGTGCATCATGATGGGGGCAGGCCTGCCGACAACAGCGCTCTACATCATGCTGGTAACAGTCGCACAGCCGGCTCTCGGCAATCTAGGCGTACCGCCGCTGGCTTCGCACTTGTTCGTTCTGTATTACGGGGTGATTTCTGAAATCACGCCGCCGGTTTGCGCATCCGCGTATGCGGCAGCCGGCATTGCTAACGCCAACCCATTCAGAACAGGCTGCTCTGCATTCACACTGGGAATCGGAAAACTGATCGTTCCCATGGTCTTCGTGTATTCACCAGCCATGCTGATCGTATTGCCTGAGTACTTCAACTGGCCTGATTTCTTTACGACAACACTCACATGTGCGTCGGGCGTCGTTTTGTTAGCGATGAGCGTTGCCGGCTACTTCATCACACACATCCCTGGGCCACTACGGGTGATGTCCGCACTTGCCGGCATCTTCCTGGTAGCACCTGGATATGAAAGCGATCTTTGGGCGGCAGCATTCTTTGCCCCTGTAGCATTCCAACAATTCCTGGGATGGCGTGCGGGTAAAGCAGGGGCACCCCAGGAATCTAAAGCATAGGTCGGTCAGTGGCGGATAAAGAAGAAGATATAGGCTACGCCGTTATTGGCGCGGGAATCGTCGGAATTTGCACGGCGCTTTCGCTGCAGGAGCGGGGCAAGAAAGTCACCCTTCTAGACGCGCTACAGCCGTCTGAAGCGACATCCTTTGGCAATGCTGGTGTCATATCGTCTTGGGCATGCATTCCGCAGTCCATGCCCGGCATTTGGAAAAACGTGCCCAAGTGGTTGATGGACCCCGAAGGTCCAGTCGCGTTGCGTTGGGGTTATTTGCCAAAATTTCTGCCCTGGATGGTGAAATTTCTCGCGGCCGGTAAAGCTGATCGCATTCCCGCCATTGCAGATGCGATGCTCCAACTCCATCGCCCTACAGTTGACTTATATCGCCGCCACTTGGAAGGCACGGGACACGAGGCACTGGTCAAAGATTCATACTATGTCTTTGCATACCGCAATGCCGCTGATGCCAATCTGGATAATTTCGAATGGAGGTTGCGGACAGAACGTGGGGTCCCCGCTGAGCGCATCGATCGCGGTGCATTAAGTGATATAGAACCAGAAATCTCAGATGCCTACCAAGCCGCAATATTGGTTAAGGATCAGGGACGCGCACTCGACCCAGGTGGGATCGGTAAAGCCCTGGCCGAGAAGTTCCAGCGTGCAGGCGGCACATTTAAACAATGCCGAGTCGAAAGTCTGCACCCGCGCGAAGATAAGCGCGTCTCGATAAAGACTGATGCTGGCACGTTTGACGCTGAAAAGGTTGTCTTAGCCGCCGGCGCTTGGTCTGCAAATTTGCTGAAGCCACTTGGCATCAACTTACCGCTTGAATCTGAACGGGGCTATCACATCGTGTTCACCGACCCCGGCGTAACGGTGAACAATTCTGTCATGATGACCGACGCCAAATGTGTGATCTCTAGCATGAACATGGGTGTCCGCTGCGCTGGCACGGCTGAATTTGCGGGCCTTGATCACCCACCTAATTATAAGCGAGCCCATGTCCTGGCAGGACCAGCGAAACGATTGCTGCCGAACCTGAATACTGAGGCACGAGAAGTTTGGATGGGTCATAGACCATCATTTCCCGATAGCCTTCCCGCCATTGGAAATATTCCGGGGATACCAGGGATTGTGACTGCTTTTGGGCATGGCCATTTGGGCTTAACAGCAGCCCCCATGACAGGGCAATTGGCATCCCAAATAGCAATAGGCGAGACACCTAATATCGATGTCTCGCCCTATAGCGTCGATAGATTTTAAGTTCGGGTTATTAGATCCGGAAGAACGGCTGTGCCACTTTCCCGAATATATCAAAGAACTTGAGCGGGCCTGTCGTCATGGCCAAGCAAATGCAATCTTCGCCTTGCATTGCAACTGGCTGGTGGACCGTGTCCTGATCTGCAATTTCGATGTCACCACGTGTGAATGATTGATCGCCATCGTCGAAACCACCAGTGAGAACCATCGTGAGTTCTTCTCCGTTGTGGCCATGTTCTAGAACGCTGGATCCCGCTGCGATTTTCAACAGTCTGATTGAGGATGTACCATCGATATCGTCAAAGCGCATTTGATGAACACCGGGGCCAATACGACGCCATTTGATCGCGTCAACATCGCCACCAACAATACTTCTGAGGGGTTCAGGAAGAATCGGGTTATCACCAACGTGTGCGGCGCGCGGTAATTCAGCAGTAGAACCGGGAGCATCAAGACGCTCCAAAACATTGCCAAATGAAACGCTGTCCATCACTACAGGTTCAACGTCTTCGATCAATCCACCACCAATATCGTCAGCCAGATCGGCCGATGCACGACACGTCGGGCACAAGGCTAAATGCGTTGCGACCAAATATGACGTCGCTTGATCCAAATCACCCGCAGCGTATGCCATCAAGGTTTCATCCATCAAATGATGCTGAATGTTCATTCTAATTCGTCTCCAAGTATCTTTCTTATGCGGCCAAATGCTAGACGAAGTCGAGACTTCACCGTTCCGAGGGGCACACCTAGTTCTTCGGCAATCACGCTGTGTGATTTATCTTGATAAAATGACATGCGGACAACTTCCACCTGCTCTGGGTTTAATTCCTTTAAAGCGCTCGCGACAATGTCCGCTCTCTCAATACGATCAATTCGGTCATCTGCGGCTTCTTCAGCCGGGGGAACGAGGGCGGGATCTTCAGGATCAAGCTCAGGTCTATTGAGTTTACGAAATGCATCGATCCTCAGATTACGCGCAATCGTAAATATCCATGTTGAGGGGGACGCTTTTGAGCGATCAAACTGTTCGGCTTTGCGCCAGACCATCAAAAGTGTTTCTTGCGCAAGCTCGTCTGCTAGCGAGTTTTCAGTACCCAATTTGAGCATGTAGCCCTTCACTCTTGGAGCATAGTGCTGGAACAAGACCTTGAAGGCTTCTTTGTTTTTATCTTGGGCAATCAAATGCATGACGTGGGCAGCCCCATCAGGCGTGCCAGCGTCCATCGTAGCAGTCGTCATATGTGCGGAAACCCTGATAGTCCTTGGATTATTGTCTGCCGCAATTGCCCCGCAAACCGAAGGAGACCCGGCGGAAACAGACATTTCATTGTTTGGCGCATACATCATACTAACTTGTACGCCAACTATTGACCAATGGATCAGTTCAACACAACATTTCCTGAGATTCCATTGCCAGTGATCTGACCCACGTCATCGCTCGTAAACGGCTGGAGGCAACTGTTTTTGCTTCGTCCAACAAGGAACTAGTATGAAATCGTTAAAGCGCAAGAGAATTGCCGTAATCGGAGGCGGAATCTCTGGATTATCAAGTGCTTGGCTCCTTTCCCATAATAACGATGTGGTGCTGTACGAACGCGAAGCACGCCTTGGTGGACATTCCAACACAGTCGATGTTCAAACTCCTGACGGCGTGATTCCGGTGGATACTGGATTTATCGTGTTCAATGAATGGACCTATCCTAATTTAGTTGCGCTTTTTGATCATCTCAAAATCCCAACTTTAGCAACAGATATGTCATTTGGCGTGTCAGCGGACGATGGTCGGTTTGAGTATTCTGGTGGCACATTGACCGGATTGGTTGGGCAATTTAGCAACATATTCCGTCCACGATTTTGGCGTATGCTCCGAGAGGTCAATCGTTTCTACTCAAGCGCACCAGAAAAACTTCTAAAGGGAGAATTTGCGGGAAAAACGCTGGGCGATGTTCTGAATGACGGCAATTACTCTGATGCCTTTCAGCGCGACCATTTGCTGCCGATGGCCGCAGCCATATGGTCTGGAACAGTCGAAGGCATGCGCGATTACCCCGCCGCATCATTCGCACGCTTTTTTGTGAACCACGGCCTGTTCAATTATACGGACCGCCCCCAATGGCGCACCGTTAAGGGCGGAAGCCGTGAATATGTTGAGAAAATCAGCAAGACATTCGAAAGTCGAATCGGGGCAGGTGTTAGACACATCAAAAGAACTACCAACAGTGTAGAGATTACGGACAAAACCGGCCACACAGACACATTTGACGGGGTTATCATGGCCAGCCATGCCGATAACACCTTGGCGATGTTGTCAGATGCAGATGAGAAAGAGCGTCAGTTGCTCTCGCCCTTCGAGTATCAGAAAAATTTAGCGGTATTACATAACGACGTTAAGCTGATGCCCAAGCGTCGTCGTGTCTGGTCGAGTTGGAATTACCTGGCGCGCCCAAATCAAGATACAACCCAACATGAGGATCTGAGCGTCTGCGTGACCTATTGGATGAACAATTTGCAGCACTTAGATGAGCGCCATCCATTGTTCGTTACACTGAACCCAGTTCAGCCTGTCGAAACAGATTGTATCTTTGAAACGTTCGAATACGACCATCCATTATTCGACAAAAATACAGATGCCGCCCAACAAAAACTCTGGCAGCTTCAAGGTCATCGCAACACTTGGTATTGCGGCAGTTACTTTGGTGCCGGTTTTCACGAAGATGGCCTTCAATCAGGATTGTGGGCCGCTGAGAGCGCTGGCAGCGTTCGACGCCCTTGGACGGTTGATGACGAGTCTGGCCGCATCCATCTGGGCCCTAAGCAGGCTGTCGCAGCATGACAATGGACAGGTGCGCAATTTATAACGGGACAGTCGTCCATCGGCGGCTAAAGCCTAAATCCCATCTGTTGAAGTATCAGGTCTTTTCTTTATTGATCGACCTAGATGCGTTGGACGCTATAGATAATGCCGCAGTCCCATTGGCTGTGAACCGTTTTGGGTTCTTGTCATTTTACGAGAGCGATCACGGCGACAAGCGAAAATCTGGATTGAAGTCATGGGTCATGGAACAGTTATCCAAGACCGACATTGATATCGCCGATGTTCGCGTCCGGGTGCTGTGTTATCCCCGCTTTTTCGGATACGTGTTCAACCCACTTACGGTATTTTTCTGTGAAGATGAAAATGGCGAGACGATTGCCATTCTTTATCAAGTGAAAAATACGATGGGCGAGTCACATACCTATATCATGCCGATAGAGGCTAATGCTTCGCTTCCGCTAAAACATGGATGCGACAAAGCAATGTATGTATCGCCATTTACGCCGATGGAATCGACGTACGCCTTTAACATTGTGCCGCCGGGTGACGATATTTGTGTAAGCATCCAACAATCAGACGAAGAAGGCCCCCTCCTAAACGCCAGTTTCATCGGTAAGTTCGCGGCATTTAATCGCACCAATTTACGCCGCGCCATTCTACGCCATCCGCTGATGACGATAAAAGTCATCGCAGGAATTCACCTTGAGGCCTTAAATCTGTGGCGCAAAGGCGTCCCGTTCTTTCGCCACACGCCGCAACCAGGCGCTGACACCAGCATCATAAAAACAACAACCAAAGAAACGATCCAGAGTGCTTTATGACTTTGACTAAACAAGCTGACCCATCGACAGACAAAATCGAAAAAATGACCCAATCTGCCCATGGTGGATGGGCATCATCTTGGGCAATGAATATCTGCACGGGTGTCCAAGCAGGCACGCTGAGACTTCAATTACCCAATGGAGAGATAAAAATATTCTCTGGCGAGAACGAAGGTCCAGATGCATTCATTCATTTGCACCGATGGCGTGCTGTGCGGCGCATGATTTTTGGTGGTGATGTCGGATTTGCCGAAGGCTATATGGCGGGAGATTGGTCTACGAATGATCTAACTGCCCTTATTGAACTTGCTGCCATCAACAAAGAGACCATGGAAAACAAAGTTCGCGGCAATGCGGTTGTCCGTTGGTTTGATCGCCTCAATCACGTGTTGCGCCCAAATACGAAACGCGGGTCCAGAAAGAATATTGAAGCTCACTATGACCTTGGTAACGATTTTTATAGTGAGTGGCTGGACCCGTCGATGACCTATTCATCGGGAATATATGAGAACGTCAATGATCCGTTGGATGCCGCGCAGATCAAAAAATATGCCCGCATCGGAGACGTTATCGGTCCGAAACCAGGCCAAACCATTTTAGAAATCGGCTGCGGCTGGGGCGGTTTCGCGTCATATGCGGCTAAAACTTACGGCTGCAAAGTCGTCGGGATCACGCTTTCCCAAGAACAACATAGCTACGCAAAACAACGCATGGAACGCGAAGGTCTTTCGGATCTCGTCGAAATTCGCATCCAAGATTACCGTGATGTGACAGGACATTTTGATGGCATCGCATCGATAGAAATGTTCGAGGCTGTCGGTGAAAAGAACTGGCCTAGCTATTTCAAAGCCGTTGGTGATCGCCTCCATGATCATGGGCGTGCGGCAATCCAGGTTATCACCATCGATGAAGATCGCTACGCGTCCTATCGTCGAAGCGCAGACTTCATCCAACGCTATGTGTTCCCTGGTGGGATGCTCCCCTCAGCATCGATTTTTCAATCCCATGCCGAGAATGCTGGCCTGAGTGTAAAAGACACGTTCTTCTTTGGTCAAAGTTACGCGCATACCATGGCAGAATGGCATGTACGCTTCTCAGAAGCATGGCCATCGATTGAGAAAATTGGCTATGATGAGCGGTTCCGCCGACTTTGGGAATATTACCTCGCCTATTGCCGCGCAGGTTTCCAGACAGGAGCCATCAATGTCGGTCAATTTTCGTTGGTAAAAGCGTAAACGCGTTGTCTTAACGAACCATCCCTGCAGTGATCCGAAAATACAGCCAGTCGGGCAATAATCTCAAAAGCTTTAGAATCAAAACAAAGCGTGTAGGGAATGCGATTTCAAACGTGTTACGCGACATGCCTTTCATAATGCACGTCACCGCATCCTCCACCTCCATCAAGAACGGCATGGGGAAATCATTTTTGTCTGTCAACGGCGTGCGCACAAAACCTGGATTTATCACGGACAATGAAACACCCTCGGCCTTGAGCTCAGGATGCAACGACTCACACAACGCAATGACCCCTGCCTTGGTCGCACTATATCCGGCAGCAGAAGGCAATCCTTTGTAACCGGCCACAGACGCGACAACGCCAATTTTACCAAAGCCCTGATCTCGCATCGTTTGCATGGCTGGCGCCAAACAATTCACAGTCCCACGTAAATTTACGTCGATCAGCGTATTCACGTCATCCAATTGAAAATCTTTGGCGGGTGTCGGGATATGGGTTCCCGCATTCAACACGACAAGGCCAAGGGGACCTTCGCTTATAATTGCCTGAAGGGTTTCTGCACATGCATCAGCATCGCTGATATCCAGCGGTTTAGGATGTATTTGACCGCTAAGGCCTTCGGCCTCTTTGGCGAGTTCCTCAAGATCATCGACGGTCCGAGCAGATACGTGAACGATCCAATTTTCACGGGCCAGGCGCAGGGCTAATGCTCTTCCCATACCTTTGCCAGCACCCGTAACCCAAGCGATCCGGGGTAGGTCTGACCATTCGCGGCATTGCTTTGATTGGGTCATTGTTTCTGATCGTCCATTCGTGCTGATGATAACATGTACTTCGGTTACGTATTCACAACCAGAGTAGATCAACAGCGTCGTTATAGGCGTTGCCAGTCACGAACAAAAACGTGATATCCGAGCCGCTCTATACGTGCCTTGGCAGCAATGAATGCGGCACTGGTCGGAAGCTCAGATAGAAGGTCAGAATACCACGGCTGTGAACCCACGGGCGCGACACGGCCCTGCAGAATGACCAACCGAACAATTGAGTCTTGATTGGGAAAATCCTCAAACCCTAATGTCCACGTATGTCCATTCGGATTGGCACTGCCGCGCATGGTTCGCGCTGGCGTGTTATCCTGCCTTAACCCCTTTGGCCAATATGCCATTCGACCGACTAAGACAGAGTTCGTTTCTGCGTTATCCGCTCGAACAATGATCTCACATATTATATTTGATGCGGGGACACTCTCATCCCACGATATTCCTCGGCGCGGCGCCGTCGAATCGCATGCTTCGGGCGAGTCGGCCAGAATGATTTTACCGCTCAAACTCGGGGATGTCGGCTCTGGCCTCCTCAAATCCTGAACGAAGAAAAACAAATCTTGCTGGTATCGACCCATAAATGTGGGGCCTTGATCAGAAATGGCGCTTTCCAGCTCCTTCACCTTTCCATCACCGGCTAAGCCCATCCACACGAATGGCGACCACATAAACCAACCCAGCAAAAAAGCGATGGGCAATCCACCAAGCAAGAACCGGCGCCCTTTAGGGGTGCGCGACGGCGTTCCCCTTTCAACATTCCCAACCTGTGACAATGGCTGTGGTCTTGATAACTTCAGGTGATCAAATACCTGATCGACATGCTCAACAAATGCCAATTTGGAAAGATGGCCTCCCTCAAAATCATCGGTTCCGCCATCTGGAACAAAGACATAAACGTCCTCGCCCTTATCTTGCAGTTCTATAAATAGACGGCTCGCGCGATCTAATTTTTCAGCAATATGACCAACGGGCCGGATATTTAAGTCCCGATCAACTTCGCCGGTAGCGAAAATATGGATATCTTTTGCCTGATCACGCCCATCCACCATATGCGCGATATAGATGCCCAGTTGCCATGAGTCGCCATCGTCGATGATCTGATCGACATCCACCCTATAAGCACCATGACCTGTTGCTCGTTCGATTACGCCTGTAGGATTTCGCACGAATGCATCGTATCGAGAGCTGATCGGCAACGCCTGCGCGCGCCCATCCAAACAAATCACGGATTGGATACCCGTTTGTTCCTCAGTAATGCGCTGAATGCGCACCGGGCCTTGGGTGGTTAAGATATAAACTGTGATCGACATCAGCGGATGTATAGGACCGTGTCAGGTTGTCCAAATGCGTGCACCGCCTGATCTTGTTTATCCAAAACAATTTGGGCGCGACCATTTGTCATCGGCGGAATTTCGAGTTCATACCAACTTTCATCTATCGTTTTCATAAACAACCGATGTGGCAGATCAACCAGATCGACCCCCGTTTCGATACTTAAGTAAACTTGATCAGGCTCGGCACGTGACTCAGTCGTCATAAGGACATACCCGTCATACTCGCGGCGCTGAACAGCTTCGCCCGCTGCGGCCGCCAATTGTGGCATCGTCGCAAAAGCATCATTCTGAAGCAGATGCTCAAAGTTCGCTGCCACGTCCGGGTACATTCGCATCACTTCGGCAAAATTATCCCAAGCTTGAGTTCTTTGACCGTGCACATATTGATATAGCGCCGTGAAAGATGGACGGACTGCTCGTCCTTCTTCGGGGCGCATCAATTGTTCTGCCTGTGCTGCCGCATCTATTGCGCGCAATGCAAGGTCTTGTGTATTAGGGCTATCCGCCATCTGCTGATGCCCCCGAGCTTGTTTTATAAAGATCATCGAACATGCGTTGGAAAATAGGCATATCCTCTCGTTCGATCTCTTCCCAATTAATCTTGCCAACTTCGCGATCAGTATAACGTCGAATGGCACTGATCAGCGCAACAACATCTTCTACACCAGACGCCATGGCCGTCACTGTTACTGGGCCTCTTGGTTCCGTGAACCCTTTGCGGTTAATGCTTCGATAGGTTTCTCGGGCCTCTGCCAAAAGAGCCTGCACTTCATCGCCACGCTTATCAGGGGCCGCGTCAAAGAACTGACGCATCGCGCGCGCCACATCTATGGACTTCACATCAGCATCCTCATCATCAGGATTAGACTTTGATGTAAGAACATCCCAATGGATATCTGGTGCCAACGTCAACGCCAATGAGATCGCTGTCGGGTGTCGCGCCGAATGCAACACCCATAATGCCGCCACCATGATGCGCTCCAACACCGATGCGATATCTTGATATCGCTTTATGCAATTTCGGTAATCACTAAAATCGTCCGAGCTGGAATCAAAACTTGGCAAGATCGCCTGACGTAATGCAGAGCTATATTTGAGTTGGATCGCACCTTGAACGGCATTTCTGACAATTGAAATTGGTACACGGCGGTCCACATCCGACCGCATCGGCAATGTGGATAGAACGCTCGCCTCTGTCGCCGTGATGAATTTCACCTCATCAGCGCTTTGCTCTATGACCCGCGACAATGGCGTATCGTTGGGATCAAATGCAGCCATAACAGCTTCAACGTTTTCTGGATCATACTCACCGGCCTCTCGGTCTGTGCCAATCGAAGCCGCTCGCAGACCCTTAATGCGCTCTGCTGCGGCGTCCAACGCAATGACCATTCGAACAGCCATGTCATGCACAGATCGATAGGTTTTATTATCCAGTCCGGATTCTGCAGCGTAATCCTGCCAGTATGCCAGCGTAATATTATCGGTATTCGCATCAGCACCGCTGCGGTTTCCAGCATGTTCGTCAACGTAACCTAGGAAATGGCGGTCTCTTTTTTGACGATGCGCAGGAGGTAAATGATCTTTTAAGTAGGTATAAAGTTCTCTTTGTAGGGCGTTCGCGACATCACCGATATCACGCTCGGTCGACGGCTGAAATCGGATCGGGGCCGTTATCTGATCCAAACGTTCGTACCCAAAGGCAGTTATCAGAAACTCAACAAATGCAGCCAACAATGGCATGCGCCCAAATGAAACTTGGAACGCCTCACCATCCACAACATTCAGCAATCCTTGATTTGTCAGTTGCAACGATGAATTGGGGACATTCATTTCCTGGAAATAGACACGGAAACTGACGGGGCTCGCCCGATCAACACCCCATAAAATATGCTCAAACCTGCCCATCTCATCACTGATTGCTGCGATCAAATGACTGACTTCTAGGGTGGGTTTCGCATAGGTGCGACAAACGATAATCCGCGTCAGGGCGGAAATGACACGACGTGAATACCTGGGGCCACCATCCATTGTCGTCGCATCCATGATGCACGCAATAGCGGAGCGTAGTTCCTCGCTTTTTGCCCCTTCAAGATTTAACGCATCCAATGACGACGGCATATCCACCCCCTAAGGCGAGAGTATGACGAAAAATTGCCCGCTTAAAGAAGCGTTTGTTATCTAGATGATTTTGATGCGATAGCGGCACTACCCATTGATAAGCCCACGCACGGCCTCGGCGACATCCTCGGGGGGCCTGACGGACGTTCGCAAATTCATATCATAAAACACATTTACGCTCTCACCCGTCGCAATACATTTATCATCGGCAAAGATTCCATAGCTAGAGGTCAAAGATTTTGAACCCAGACGGGTTAATTTTGCCCCCACATCAACGGAACCCGGGTAATGAAGCTCGCTTCGATAATCGATGACGACGCGTGCCAGAATAAAATCCAGGCCATCGTGGCCGAACTGATTCAACAGGCTCTGGATCAGCATGGTACGCGCCGCCTCTATGTAGGCCGCAAACGACACGTTGTTTACATGACCCATGCTGTCCTGATCGGAAAACCGGATCGTCACCGTTGTGAAATGATCAAAAGATGCCCGTTGCGTTGAATCAAAAGTTGTTTCCGACACCCTAAACGACCACGCGACTCACAAAATCTTTGATCTGGTCATCATCAAATCCATATTCCTTGAGAATCTCAGACGTGTGCTCGCCACGATCAGGCGTCGCCATGCCTGTTTTCGGATCATGCTTGGATAATTTCACACCTTGCGGCAACAGGTCCATATCCCCCAATGTTTTATGTGTCACTGGATGGCGCAGCCCCAAGTGTTTCACCTGTGGATCATCATACAACTTATCAATGCTGTTGATATGGCCACACGGCACACCCGACGCACTGAATAAATCGATCAGTTCATCCGAGGTATAATTGACCGTATGTTTTTCCAACGCGGCATTCACTGCGTCGCGGTTTTCAGAGCGCAACTCGCCCGTCGAAAAGTCAGTATTATTTGTGATTTCAGGGTCATCCAACACCTCGCAAATCCGGTCCCACATCTGATCGCCCGCGGCAGCAATATTGATATGGCCGTCCTTGGTCGCGAAAACCCCGGTTGGGATAGAGGTCGGATGATTATTTCCAGCCTGTCCCGCGACCTCGCCTTTGATCAAATAACGTGCGACCTGGAAATCCAACATCGCCACCATCGCCTGTAGCAGGGAGGTTTGCACCCACTGGCCTTCGCCTGTTTGTTCGCGTTCTAACAACGCAACCATCGTGCCCATGGCGCCGTACATGCCAGCCGTCAAATCGGCGACAGGAATGCCGACCCGCACTGGACCTTGGCCTGGTATGCCCGTGATCGACATCAATCCGCCCATGCCTTGTGCAATTTGGTCGAAACCCGGTCGTTTTTCATATGGTCCGTCTTGGCCAAACCCCGAAATCGATAGCAATACGATTTTCTTATTCACGCCGCGTAGGGTTTCATAATCGATGCCCAAGCGGTTTTTCACATCAGGTCGGAAATTTTCAACCACGACATCAGCCGTTTCTACCATCTTCAAAAAGATATCGCGCGCAGTCGCATCTTTAAGGTTTAGCGTCATCGAACGCTTGTTTCGGTGAATACTTTGAAAGTCTGGTCCGTGGCGTGCGCCACCCATGCCTTTGCCTTGATCCAATGCCTCTGGAGCCTCGATCTTAATGACGTTCGCACCCCAGTCGGCAAACTGCCGAACAGCTGTTGGTCCAGAACGAACCCGCGTCAAATCCAATACTGTGAAATGCGACAGCGGCCCTTGGTACGACTCCATCTTTTCTTACTCCTAATGTTTAAACAGGTTGGGGTTTTAATGGTGCGATCATATCAAGAGCCACATCGGACTCCATATCAATCATCATCGCCAAGCGTTCAATCTCGTCGATTTCTGATTGTCGGACATAACCGTCTGCTTCGCTGATCGCATGGCAAATCACTAATAACAGCGCAGCCGCTTCGGGATCTTCTGCTGCAGCAAGTTGAACGGCTTTTCGTGCGACTGCAGCACCTTCGGGACTTTTGCGAACTTCACCGACATAGCGAACGTAGCTCTCAATACCTTTTTCTGGATCTTGTTCTTTTAAGATATCCAGGACACGCATTAATCGGCCAACTTCAGCACCTTCGGATACGCTGGCATCGCCATCAGCGATTGCGACCAAGGCCGCCGCAGCCATTGCGCCTTCCATAAAGGTCTTGCCGCGGTGACGTGCGAACACGCGTCGAGTTTGATCTGAAAAACGTTCTATTAGTCCTGGCAAGTGATCCTCCATAAGCACGGCGCGATCCTAGCACGCGCTTATTTTGAAGATAAAGCATCAGGCAAAAAGAAAGCCAGGCACAGGGCCCGGCGAAGGAGAAGTGAATATCATGGTTAACTTACGCTTAGGTGTATTGTTTCACAGTGATGGCTGTCACAGGAGCTCAATTTTACTAAGATCAACAGGAAAACGCCTAAATTAGGACTCTGGATCAACGGTCCGCTGAGGCGGGAAAATAACGAACATACGGGTCCCCACTCCGGGTTCACTCTCAATCTCAATGGCAGCACCGTGCAAGTCTGCAAGCGTTTTAACTAACGGCAGGCCCAGGCCTGTCCCCTCACGCTGGCTGATATAGTGGGTATCAACCCGATAAAATGGATTAAAGATATGAGACAGATGCTCTTTGGGAATACCTATACCCGTATCTGTAACAACCAGCCGTGCCCTGCCCTTTTCATCGACTTCAGCGCTAAGCGTCACGCGACCATCAGGATCAGTGAATTTAATAGCGTTGCCGACAAGATTGATCAGTATTTGTTTTAAGCGGCGCAAATCCCCTTTGAACCGGATCGGCTTATCTGGAACCTGCAACGATACGATGACCTGGCTTTTGTGCGCCCGGTGTCGCAGCATCCTCTCACACGCTTTGCATGCATCAACCAAATCCACGATTTCTTCGGAAATCGTCAGGGTCCCACTCTCGATCGACGCCACATCTAAAAGATCGTTCACAACATCTAAAAGATGAACCCCAGAAGAATTGATCGCACCAGCGTATTCTACATACTGCGGCAAGGCTTCACCCATCATTTGATCTTTGATCATCTGTGAGAA
>DGNZ01000009.1 GCA_002389175.1 Rhodospirillaceae bacterium UBA4479
GCACTGATGCCCTGCTCCGCAAGCTCTCCGGCGACCTTGCCGAAATAAAAATCACCTTCCTGCGCGGGGAAAAATTCGTTCACTAGGTGGGAGACTATCAGCACATCAGATCTTTGCGGTAGCTCGCCAACGCTGCTCCAGAGCGGCCCACCAGAGGCAAGGGCCTTACCCAGCTGACGCATCGCAGACGCGAAATTGCGGATATGCCGTTTACCTTCGGTTCCCACCTGCTGAGCGAAAACCTCCCGGTAGCCATCAAGGAAAATCGGGTGGGCACGGATCACATGTAGCCATGGCGTCGCAACACGCTCATTGCTGGAGTCGGGTGCCATCAGAAGCTGATCGCAGGCCTCGCAAAGGGCGTTGTACTGTTCCAGGTTCACGAAGCGGTTATGGCTTTCAACAAAGACTGTTGCTCCGGGTCCGCAGACAGCCAGTCCAGCACCTCCTGCAACTCACCGGGTTCGTTAATCGATGGAAGGGCCGGTGCGACCTCGACATAACTTAGATCAAAGCCATTCTCAAGGATTCGCATTTGCTCAATGGACTCAGCCTTCTCAATCGGCGATGCAGGCAGGGCGGTCAATTTCTCCAAAAAGTCTTTGCGATAGGCGATGATGCCCAGCATCTTGCGCACAAAAGTTTTTTGTGTTGCGAAATCACTAAAGTTAGGCGACCGCCTAAAGCAATAAAGAACTCTATGCGGCAGGGCAATTGCGCACTTGACAAATGAGTGACGGTCCAGCTCATCTATCGAATCCAGCGCGCCGATCAGGTTCCAAGTAGCGACCTCAGGCTCGGCAACAACCGCCTGCGCGAGCGCCTCAACATGTCTCGGCAGTAGCAGTGGCTCGTCACCTTGTAGCAGCAACACATGCGTGCAGTCAACATACGCAGCCGCCTCTGCAATTCGTGTAGTTCCGTTCAGGTGACTATCCGAAGTCATGACGACACGGCCACCATTACTGCGGACCACCTCTGCAATTTCTTCATCGCAGGTAGCAACAACCACTTCAGACAAGCTCGCACACATCAGCGCCCGCCGACGCACGTGCTCGATCATCGGCAAATCGTGGATAGGGAGCAGGAGTTTGTTCGGAAGTCGAGTAGACTTTAGGCGAGCAGGGATTATCGCAGCGATTTTCATGCAGTTTCGCCCCTATCAGTCCTCTATACCGAGCAAGGCTTCGACTGCCGGGTGCAGATGCAGTAGGCCCACAAGAACGCCGGCTCCATCAACCACTGGCAAGTCCCAGATATGCTTCTCGTCCATCAATCGAACTGCGTGAACCAGCGTATGAGCAGGCTCTATCGTCAGAGGCGACTGAATTGCGTGGTCAAGCGCGTCGTCGACGAAAAAGGCGGAGAAAGGCTTTTGAACGCGCAAAAGCATACGCCGAATATCTCCATCCGTCAGGATGCCCTTCAACCGTTTTTGTTCGCTAACAACGCAGGCGATGCCGAGGCGCTTGCGCCCCATCTCTTCAAGTGCCTCTTTGAAAATCACGCTCTCGCCGATGACAGGGACCCGATCCAATGACATCATCACGTCGCGAACAAGAATATTATTTTTCTGGGTGAACATTGTCTTCTCCAAACTTGTCGAGCAACTCAAGACGCATCTCATGTACGATCTTGGCTTGACCCAAAATGTTCTCCAAATATCGTAGGTTCAACACCGTATTGGCATCTGACAACGCATTGTCAGGATCATCATGGGCCTCCATGAATAGGGCGTTGACGCCGCAAGCAACTGCAGCCCGGACCAAGTGAGGAATAAACTGCCGTTGCCCGCCAGAAATATTCCCCATGGAGGTGGGCAGTTGAATCGAGTGGGTCGCGTCAAAACAGACGGGATAACCTGTGGCAGCCATGATCGGGAAACATGTCATATCATTCACAAGCATGTTGTAACCGAAAAAGGTGCCCCGATCTGCAAGAAGAACCTGATGGTTGCCAGCCGCCTCAATTTTGCGTACCGAGTTCTTCATGTTCCAAGGGCTCATAAATTGACCCTTTTTCAGATGAATCGGACGCCCAGTCTGGGCCGCAGCACGCAACATCGAAGTCTGTCGGCAAAGATAGGCTGGCACTTGCACCATGTCACATACCTCACCCGTTGCCTTGCCCCAGGCAGGATCTGAGAAATCTGACACCACTGGCACGCCAAACTCATCGCGCACATCTGAGAGTACGCGAAGACCTTCATGCATACCAATGCCGTGGAAACTATCCGGTGAAGAGCGGCAATCTTTATCAAAGCATGACTTGTAGATCCATGAGATACCGACACGACGGCAAATCTTCCCGATTTCATCTGCCATTTTAAAGGCATGTCCGCGCGTTTCGATAGCACATGGACCGCCAATGAAAACTAGCGGCAAACGGTCCCCAATCTGCACCTTCTCTACGGAGCCGTAACCCACCTCCAGTATTTTCTTAACCATGAAAGACATCCATTTTTTGATTCTGAATACGGAAGACCAGAGGCCGCGCCATCACGAGGCGACTTCTAATGACTATCCGCTGCTGCGCATACTCAGGCGTGACCTTGAATAAATGGCAGCCCTTTGGCGCCAAGTCCACTGACTGCGAAGTGCATAGTTTACCGTCTGCGTACAAACCTCGACACTCGATTCGCTGCGCCCGGGTGGAGGGGTTGACTATTCCAAGCTCATAAGCACTATTGCTAACCAGTAGATGCTGCAAGTTGTATTCGCGGCCCAAAAAGCTTCGTCCGCCCAGAAGCTGCAGACTTTGGTCAGGCATGCGTGCAACCGCATCGAGATTGCCGTGTACATAGGCACGCAGAGGAGCGTTGCGGTAACGATAACTCACATAGCCGCGCTCCGCCAAGTGTGACCCAAATGCGTAGACGCTCGGTGGCGTGTGCGAATGAAAAACACTGAAGGTGCCACTTTCACCGTGCCCACTACCGACAATTTTAGATATGGCAAGTGTGTTGCGACGATTCGGCTGGATCTTAACCATCTTTTCCAGAATGAACTGGCCATTGGCATCAAAAAACACCAACATCACCTTTGCCGCCGTGCCCTCCGCGCTAGCGAATAGGCCCGGCATGTCGATCAACTCGAAAAAGGTCTCCCAGTCGGACGATACCCGCCAAACAAAGAGGTCGCTGACAGTCGCTCTAGTCGCTGTCGGTACATGTGTCAAGGGCTGCCTATAACTCCACGCGGTGCGGCGCAACCTCTCGAAGTAACGTTTCATTCGCGCCCCAATCTCGCAAACCACTCAGTCTTAAGCAGCCTCTGCGCCTCCCAGCGCTTGCCATGAATGACATGGGCAGCTGGTGGATGCGTGTGCTCCAGGCTCAGGCAGGCACCGTCAACGGTCTTCGAGAAATACAAGGGAATGCCCGACATACCTTTGCAAATAACCACAGGGAGATCTTTGGGGCCTAAACCTAACCCATCCAGGCTCACAACCGAAACGGCATTGTTGCGAACCTCGGAGCTGCCCAGACATCGGGCTGGTTT
>DGNZ01000083.1 GCA_002389175.1 Rhodospirillaceae bacterium UBA4479
TGGCCAAGGAACACGGCATCACCAATGTCGCGATCCTTGAAAAAGGCTGGATCGGTGGC
The DNA here is from genome assembly GCA_002389175.1 of Rhodospirillaceae bacterium UBA4479. GTDB lineage: Bacteria > Pseudomonadota > Alphaproteobacteria > Rhodospirillales > Casp-alpha2 > UBA4479. The sequence continues at coordinate 60 of DGNZ01000083.1, forward strand.
GGCAATACGGGCCGAAACACAACCATCGTGCGGTCCAATTATGAGCTCGAAGGGAATGCTCATTTCTATGAGCTTTCCCTGAAATTATGGGAAGGGATGAGCCAGGACCTCAACTACAACGTCATGTTCTCACAACGCGGCGTCATCAACTTGGTTCATAACGACGCCCAGATTGACGCGGCCCAGCGGCGCGGCAATGCGATGCGCCTGAACGGCATTGATGCTGAATGGTTGACGCCGGCTCAGATCAAGGAACGCGTGCCGTTATTGGATTTAAACGGCGGCGGGCGTTTCCCAACAGTGGGTGGCCTCTGCCAACCACGCGGCGGCACCGCCCGTCACGATGCAGTGGCATGGGGCTATGCACGGGGTGCGGATGCGCGTGGCGTTGATATCATTCAGGGATGCGAAGTCACGGCCATCACGCGCGACGGCAACCGTGTCACGGGTGTTGAAACATCGCGCGGTACCATCACGGCAGACAAAATCGGCATCGCTGTCGCCGGACACAGTAGCCAAGTGGCGCAGATGGCGGGATTGAATCTACCCATCGAAAGCCATGTCCTTCAAGCGATGGTCTCCGAGCCCATCAAACCCTGTATTGATACCGTGGTGACGTCCGGGTCCGGACATTTGTACGTCAGCCAATCGGACAAGGGCGAATTGGTCTTCGGCGGTGATTTGGATTTCTACAACTCCTATGCCCAACGCGGAAATTTCCCCAGGCTGGAGCAGGTCACACAAAACTTGCTGACTTTGTTCCCCGCCTTTTCAAGACTACGCATGTTGCGGTCTTGGGGTGGGATCATGGATATGTCGATGGACGGCAGTCCGATTATCTCGAAAACGCCATTGGATAATTTCTACATCAATGGCGGCTGGTGTTATGGCGGGTTCAAGGCGACGCCTGGTTCTGGTTACGTTTTCGCACACACAATTGCGCAGGATCGCCCCCATCCCAATAACGAAGCGTTATCGCTAAATCGTTTTGAAACCGGCGCCGTGCTCGACGAAAAAGGCATAGGGCCATGGGCAAAATTGCACTGAGGATAAAGATATAATGTTGATTATCGATTGCCCCTGGTGCGGCAGCCGCGCCCAAACGGAATTCACCTACGAAGGTGACGCCACCGTTGAACGACCAAACGACGGCGACGAAAAAGCGTTCTTTGAGTACGTCTACATCCGCGACAATCCCAGCGGTTGGCTAGACGAAATGTGGCAGCACACATCGGGGTGTCGTCGTTTCTTAAAAGTCCGGCGTCATGTCACCACCCACGAAATCGCAGGCAGCGCCAAACCGGGCGATGAGCTGCCAGAGGTGCGCCATGACTGATCAGACATTTCGGCACTCAACAGGTGGCGCGATTGATCGCACCCAAACCTTGCAGTTCACATTCGATGGTAAACGCTATCAGGGATATCACGGCGATACGCTGGCGTCGGCGCTGATGGCGAACGGCGTTCGCCTGTTTGGCCGCAGTTTCAAATATCACCGCCCGCGCGGATTGTTGGGTGCAGGGTTTGAAGATCCAAATGCGCTGGTGCAACTCCGAAAAGGAAACCGCACCGAACCCAATATGCAGGCAACACGCGTTGAGTTGTATGACGGGCTGGTCGCAGAAAGTCAGAACCGATGGCCATCGTTGAGCTTTGACCTGGGTGCGCTGACAGATCTGGTCGGCAAGCTGTTCCCTGCGGGGTTTTACTACAAAACCTTCATGTGGCCTGCATCCATGTGGATGACGTACGAACATGTTATTCGAAACATAGCTGGGATGGGGAAATCCCCGACCGACGTTGACCCCGATAAGTACGCGCACCGGTATGAGTTTTGTGATGTTGCGGTGATCGGCGGCGGCCCTGCAGGATTATCTGCGGCATTCAACGCGGCAAACGCTGGTCTGCGTGTTGTCATCGTTGATGATGCCCCCGAACTGGGTGGTGGATTGCTTCATCGAACCCTAGAAGTCGATAGCCAATCCGGCGCAACATGGGCAACTGACGTCGAACATAGGCTGCGAGCCATGGACAATGTCCGCGTCCTCACACGCACCACAGCAGCAGCGTATTATGATCATAACATGATTATCGCCAACGAACGTATCAGCGACCATTTGCCCATTCCTACTGCACACACACCGCGCCAACGCATGTGGCAAATCCGTGCGACCGAAGTTGTGCTCGCAACCGGGTCATTGGAACGACCCATGGTATTTGCAGGTAACGACATTCCAAACGTGATGCTGGCATCGGCTGCACAATCATTAGCCGTTCGTTACGGCACCAAAGCGGGCGAACGGACGGTGATCTTCACCAATAATAGTTCGGCATACGCCGTCGCCAAAGATTTATCAGACGCAGGCATTGCCATCCAAGCCATTGTCGATGCGCGCACAGATATTCCTGCCGAAGATGTGGTGATGGCTGAGGCCGCCAACATCGGCATCCTGGCGGGGCATGTTGTGATGGCCGCTGAGGGCGGCAAACACGGCATCAAACGCGTTCAGGTTGGCAAGATACCGGAATCCGGTGCACCCGATATTGGCGACGCCACACTGACCATTGATTGTGATCTGCTGGCAGTCTCCGGCGGCTGGACACCAAGCGTACACTTGTTGTCGCAGTCGCGCGGCAAGCTGCGCTTCGACGATGAAAAAACATGTTTTGTGCCAAGACTGAGCTTCCAACGCGAACGCTCTGCCGGGGCCTGCAACGGCACATTTGATTTAGCGAGCTGCCTGTCAGAAGGAACCGCCGCTGGCATCGAAGCTGCCAATGAAGCTGGCGCAAAAGCGACAGCTTTACCCGTACCTGCCGCCAGCACAGAAGCGCCTATGAAGCCATTGCCGCTTTGGAGCATTCCATGGCCTGAAGGCAATCACGACAAACGATTTGTCGATTACCAAAACGACGTCACCGCCGAAGATGTCGCCCTTGCCCACCGTGAAGGCTATCGATCTGTAGAGCATTTAAAGCGCTACACCACGCTGGGCATGGCGACAGACCAGGGCCGAACATCGAACGTCAACGGATTGGCAATCATGGCAGGGCTACGCGGTGAAGATATTCCAGCCGTCGGCACGACCACATTCCGTCCACCGTTTTCACCGTTCACACTGGGTGCTGTCGCGGGCCCCGAAATCAACGAACACATGGCGCCGATCCGCCGCACACCGATGCATGATTGGCATGTGGCAGCAGGTGCACCGTTTGTACCTGCAGGGGCATGGCTGCGGGCACAAGCTTATCCCAAACAGGGTGAGAGCTTAAAAGAAGCGTATATGCGCGAAACTGTCCACGTTCGTAAACATGTGGGCATCGTCGATGTCTCAACGCTCGGCAAAATCGATGTGCAGGGCAAAGACGCATCAGAATTCCTAAACCGATTGTATATCAATGGGTTTGGCAAACTTCCCGTCGGCAAGTGCCGCTATGGTGTGATGCTTCGCGAGGACGGCATCGCATATGATGACGGCACCGTTACGCGATTGGCCGAAAATCGTTTCATGGTCACAACGACCACCGGACATGCAGGCCCCGTGATGATCCATATGGAACGCCACGCACAGATTGTATGGCCGGAGCTTGATGTAAAAATCATCTCTGTGACCGATGACTGGGCCGCGATCGCCATCGCGGGGCCCAATAGCCGCAAGGTGTTGGCCAAAGTCATTGAAGGCCTTGATCTATCGAACGATGCATTCCCCTTCATGGCATTTAGCGAATGCACGATTTTTGGTGCCCCGGCGCGATTGTTCCGGATCAGTTTTTCGGGCGAATTGGCGTATGAGCTTAACGTACCCTCCGATTACGGCCATGATGTGTGGCAGGGATTGATGGACGCCGGTGCCGATGAACACATCATTCCTTATGGGACCGAAGCCATGGGGATCATGCGGATCGAAAAGGGCCACATCGTGGGTGGTGAATTGAATGGCCGCACAACTGCCGATGACCTGGGCTTTGGGCGCATGCAGTCAACCCAGAAACGCTACATCGGCGATGTGTTGAAAGATCGTTCTGATCTGATCAGAACCGACCGCAAACAATTGGTCGGGTTGAAACCTGTCGATGGTGTATCCAAAATCCCGCGAGGTGCACGCCTGGTCGCTGATCCGAACGGTCCACGGCCTGTGCCTATCGAAGGGGAAGTTACGTCTCAATGTGAAAGCCCCCATGTCGGATCGCCGATTGGTCTGGGTATGTTAAAAAGCGGCAGACAACGGCACGGTGAAACTCTAATCGCAACATCACCTGTGACGGGACAAGATGTGCCTGTCATGGTGTGCGACACCATATTCGTTGATCCAGAGGGAGAGCGTCTCCGTGGTTAAGCAAGCATCGCGTCGCTCGTCGCTGGCATCCGTTTACAAACCCAGCCCTTTTGGGATCAGCGCGTCCCCGCCGGGTGTCACATTGGCAGAACGTGCAGGATTGTCGCTCGTGATAGCCGAATGCGCGGCAGGTGATGCGGCTTGTATTAAAGCCCTCTCCAAAGCATTGGGTACGGATATGCCACCCCCCGGTCATTCATCAGAGGCTGGTGATCGAAGAATTACTTGGTTGGCCCCCGGCAAATGGATGATTGTCGGCAAAGATAAATCGTACGGTGAAACAGCATCCCTGTTGGAGTCATCCTGCGAAGATGCCGCAATCAACGATGTGTCATCGAGCAAGACAGTTATTCGCGCATCGGGTCCCAACGTACGCGATACCTTGGCCGCAAGCTGTACTATTGATCTGCATCCATCAGTCTTTAAACCCGGCATGTCGGCGACAACTGATCTTGACCACGTCGTTGTGACCATAGATTGCATAGATGCCGACACGTTTGATCTTTATGTGTCGCGGGCTTATGCCGTTTCGTTCTGGGAATGGCTGATCGAGGCATCCGAAGAATTTGGCGGCGAGGTAAAAGCGGCGATTTAGCCCCCCTCTCCTGTCCTCTCCCCCGCTATCGCATGGGAGAGGGACCCTGTATTGACATGACTCGATCTTATCCCTCTCCCCTTTTAGGGGGAGAGGTTAGGTGAGGGGGTGTTTAGCCAGTTCAAGCAAAAGTTTGGCACATTCCCGGGGACGTTCAATCATCATCATATGACCCGTTTGCGGTAGCACCGTGAGGGTTGCATTCGAAATCGTATCCATCAACGGCTTCGCGTTTTTAACCGGAGTCATTTTATCTTCGTCGCCAGAAATAACATGCACGGGTGCTGAGATATTGGCTGCACTTTCAATCGCCGTTTTATAGGCATTACACGCGATCAAATCTTTGGCGAGGACACCTGGTGCCGCATCGCGGACCAACTGCTCCCCCGCCCCCATCGCCCAAAATCCCGGCTGCGGATGACCGCCTTTATGAGGTAAATTACCAAAGCCCCAATCGGTGATCAGGCCAGGTGCCAATCGACCACCATCCTCTGCGGCCTTGATCAAATCTGGATGCACTGGCATTTCAGCGGCAGATCCCAACAGGCCAACATATGTGGCCCGCGATCCAATTTTGGCCGCAACCTCAATCGAAATCAGCGATCCCATCGAATGCCCGGCGACGCTGGCCGCATCAATCCCCGCCGCATCCATGAACGCGATGATCCAATCGGCCATATCCGATATGCTCTCAAGGGCCTCACCTTCGGAACGTCCATGGGCAGGTAGATCAATAGCGTACACCCGAACATTGCGGTGCGCGAGATATCTGCTTTGAAGCTGCCAGACCGTCGCATCCATTCCGGCACCATGGATCAAGATCAATGCAGGCGCGTCAGCGGCCGTTGGAAATCCGCCCGTGGCGGCATGGGCGTTGTGGCCGTTAATTGAAATTTTCATACCCTTAACCCCGCTGCGAGGCACGAAGGCCCGATTTCAAATCGCCAATAATATCATCAACATCCTCAATCCCCACCGACACCCGGATCAGGTTTTCACCAATGCCTGCTGCGTCCAGGGCTTCGGCACTCATCTGTTGGTGGGTGGTGGACCCCGGGTGAATGACCAAAGTCTTGGCATCACCGACGTTCGCCAAGTGCGACGCCAGTTTGACGGATTCAATAAACCGTCGGCCGGCTTCGCGCCCGCCTTTGATTCCAAAGCTGAGGATCGCGCCCGCCCCCTTCGGTAATAATTCTTTGGCAAGTTCATGGTCAGGATGGCTTGGAACTGATGGATGATTGACCCATTCGACTTCTTCGGATGCATCCAAGAACGCAGCGACCTTGGTTGCGTTTTCGACGTGTCGCTGCATGCGAAGCGGCAAGGTCTCGAGTCCCTGAATAATGTGGAACGCGTTCATGGGGCTCAGGCAGGCTCCGAAATCTTTCATGCCCTCGGCGCGCATCCGCATCACCAAGGCCTGGGTGCCAAACTGTTCGGCAAAATCAATCCCGGCATATCCCTCATACGGCTCCGTTAAGTTCGGGAACTTACCGCTGGCTTCCCAATCGAATGCACCTGAATCAACAACGACACCCGCAATGGCAATGCCATGCCCGCCGATGAACTTGGTCAAAGAATGCATGACGATGTCGGCACCATGATCAAACGGCTTCATCAAGAATGGTGTCGCGAACGTACTGTCGATCATTAGCGGCACACCCGCATCGTGCGCAATATCGGCGATGACCGGAATGTTCAGGACTTCGATCCCAGGGTTTCCCAACGTTTCGCCGAACACCAACTGGGTTTCGGGGCGGATCGCGGCCTTAAACGCATCGGGATCACGGGGATCAACGAACGTGGTTTCGATCCCGAACCGGGGCAGCGTATAGCTGAACAGATTGTGCGTGCCGCCATACAAAGACCCGCTGGAGACAATATGCCCCCCCTTATCCATCAAGGTCGCGATGGCCAAGAAGATCGCCGCCATGCCACTGGCCGTCGCCACAGCACCGACGCCACCTTCTAGGGCTGCGATGCGTTCTTCTAAAACTGATACGGTGGGGTTAGATAGCCGCGAATAAATATGCCCCGGCTGTTCCAGGTTATAGAGCGATGCCGCGTGGTCGGTATCTTCAAACATATAAGACGTTGTTTGATAGATTGGCACAGCGCGCGAACCCGTGGCCGCATCTGGCTGATGGCCTGCATGCAGGCTGAGCGTATCGAACTTATAAAACTTAGGGGCGACCATGGTTTCCTCCACCGTGTGTTCGGGCTTTACAAAACCCAAGCTCCTCATTAGGCAGATGTCCAAAGTTCGTCAATGTAAACGCGTACAATTTTGGAGATAGCATATGGCTCGTGAAATCAAATCAGTTGCCGTTTTGGGTGCTGGCACCATGGGAACAGGGATCGCGGGCCTCGCTGCCGAGAAAGATTGCAAAGTCTTATTGCTAGACGTTTCCATGGAAGCGGCTGAAAAGGCGCTCGATAAAATCGTCAACGGCCGCCCCCCTGCCATCGACACCCCCGGAAAAGAAGCCAACATCACGCTGGGGACGTTGGCCGATGATTTGGAGAAAATCGCCGACTATGATTGGATCTGCGAAGCGGTCATTGAAGATTTAGATACCAAACGCGCCTTGTTCGAACGGTTTGAACCATTGCGCAAAGATGGTTCCGTCGTCAGCACCAACACATCGGGTATTCCGTTAAAAGACATCATCGCGGGTATGCCTGAACGTCTGCAAAAAGACGTCTGCGTCACGCACTTCTTTAACCCCGTTAAAATTATGAAGCTCTGCGAATTGGTCCCCGGCCCACATACCGATGCCGATGTGATCGACGCATTCCGTGGATACCTGGGTGGCGTCATGGGCAAGGGCGTGGTCAATGCCAAGGACACCGTCAATTTCATCGGCAACCGTATCGGTTGTTTCTGGATGCTGATGGGCTTGCATAAAGCGACAGCAGCGCGCGCCAATGGCCTCACTCAAGAAGACATCGATGCGGTGATGTCCGCACCCATCGGCCTACCGCCGACCGGATTATATGGTCTGATCGATTTAATCGGTTTGGATATCATGGATTTCGTCGGCAAAAACTTGAAAATCAACTTGCCCGCAGGTGACATGGGTGTGGATTACACGTCGTTTCCTGCTGCTGAACAAGCGATGCTGGAACGCAAGCAACTTGGTCGCAAATCTGGCGGTGGGTTCTACCGCGTCAGCAAATTGGATGATGGTTCCAAGAAAAAGGAAACCTTCGATCTGGATACAGGCGATTGGAGAGATGCGAACGACGAGCGCCTCGAAGCTGGCCCTGAGGTCATGTTCGACGGCACGCCGTCCGGCAACGTCGCGTGGGAAATCATGGGTGGTACCCTGGCTTATGCAGCGGACCTGATCCCGCAAATATCTGACGATATCGTCAATGTTGATCGCGCCATGCGGTGGGGCTTTGCTTGGAAGTTTGGGCCATTTCAGTTGTTGGACGCTATTGGTCCCAAAGCGTTCGCTGAGAAATACCGTGACGATCACGGGCAAGTTCCACATATGCTGAGCGTTTTGGAAAATGCCGGTGTCGATACGTTCTACGCCGAGGATGGCACGAAGTTTTTGGGGCTGGACGGGAAGTACCACGACGTTCCGGCTGAGTAATCAAAACGTCGTCCCGGACTTCGCCTAAGATAGCTGACAGTAATATTTTAAATATCTTGTCACCCCGGCGAAAGCCGGGGCCGATGGCTTTTAAGTAATTGGGTCTCGGATCAAGTCCGGGATGACAAAAATAAATTAAGCCAAGGCACGAGGATTGCTCGTCCGCAGCGTCGCCTTGGTCATACCCAGCAAGGCCGCATGATCTTCTGACGTGCCTATACCGCTTCGAATGCGATCAGCCATCGATACCAAATCATCCTGTGTTTCCGCACCGGATGTGCCATCGCTGATTTGACGGCTTACAATGGCCATGGCATTGGCGATCATCAGTGCCTTGTATTTCGTATCGCCGTCCAGGGCATCAACAATATCGCCCTTAAGGACTTCACGTGCGATATCCAGCAATGCCGAATCCGATGGGGCAGGATAACGCGGCACCACTGCATTTGTTTCATCGCTCGCCAGATCAGGAGTCGTTTGACTTAAAATTTCCAGTTCCAATTCCGGAACTATGTGAGCTGTCAGCGCAAGTTCAAGGTTCCGCTCTCCACCGGAAACGAACCGATCTGCTTGCTGCAATGCAATGACTGCCCAGCGCACATGCGCCATCACCTGCCAGTAGGCGATTTGATCGCGGTCAATGGAACGCCCGCTTTCATCCTCATAACCACGTAGGAATTCATCCAGCGATCCGATCCCGCCTACTTCACGATCATCGGCCCCAAAGCGCCAGCATTTCGCGGTCAACCAACCGATATCCTCTATCGGGTCTGACCACCCTGCGAATTCCCAATCCAGCACCGCGGTGAGTATGCCATCGTCGACCATGTAGTTGCCCGTGCGATAATCACGATGGCAGAAAACAGACGTCACGGTTTCGGGTGCATGCGCCTCTAGCCAACTCAGACCCCATTCAACGGATGGATGTCGGTCGGGCAACTCATTCAAATGCACACGATAATCTGCAATCGTTGCCAGCGCAGGAGACACCGCAGGCTTAGTAACAAAAGCCAGCTCCGGGCTGTCGGGGATCGCATGGATACGGGCTAGATTGCGACCCAAGTCTTTGGCTAGCGTCTCATTGGGATCAGATTTTGCGAGCTTATGTCCTGCTGCCGTTCCCGAAACGCGATGCATCAAAAAGAAAGGTGTCCCAAGAACTTCTGTATCTTCGCAGAGCACACAAGGCACGGGCACCGCGACACCTGCAGCGTGAGCAGCCTGTAAAATCGCAAATTCCTCTGCCCGGCCATGACTAACGGCAACGTTAGAAGGGGCATCTTTACGGAGCACCAGATCGTGCGACCCCGGCCAATCCCCACCTTCGAGATCAAGCTTCAGCCACCAGTTTTCTTGGATCGCCCCACCAGATAATTGCTTCAGGTCACGGACCTGCGCACGGCCATTCGATTGACGCGCGATCCACACTTCAAAGCGTTTGATCGCATCCCGATCCATTCGGCTGATGGCGTCGTCGTTTCGTCCACTCATGTTTCGGGGGGACCCCAGCGCCAGAAATCCATACCTTCGTTCGTCAAAGCACCAGCCAGCACCATTTTGTGAACTTCGGATGCGCCGTCGACCAATCGCGCCTGGCGGGCATAGCGATAAATCCATTCCAGCACTGTGTCCTTGGAATAGCCCCGTGCACCGTTTAACTGAATGGCGGTATCCACGGCCTTGTGAAGCACATCTGCCACCGCGACCTTGGCCATTGAGACTTCTTTGCGCGCCCGTGATCCCTGATCCAATGCCCACGCTGCCTTCATCGTCAGCATGCGGCCAATTTCGATATCCATGGCCGCATCACCCAAAAGCAACTGGACGCTTTCACGTTCTGATAACTTGGAGCCAAAGGCTTCGCGGTGTGCGATGTACTCGCCGGCAATTTCAAGTGAGCGCTTAGCCAAGCCCGTCCAGCGCATGCAGTGTGTTAAGCGTGCGGTCGCCAAGCGAATTTGCACGCACTTCATCCCCTCACCGACGCCCATCAGGCGGTTTTCATCAGGAATTTCGAGACCATCAAACTTAAGCTCGCAATGACCGCCATGCTCTTCGGGGCCCATGATCGCAATTCGGCGAATGATTTCCCAACCCGGCTGATCCTTGTGAAACAAAAATGCTGTCAGATTGCGACGCGCATCATCAGATGTTCGTGCCAACAAAATGAAATGATCCGCGATGCCCGCACCCGTGATGTACCATTTGTGACCGTTGACGACCCAGGTATCACCCTTTAGCTCAGCGCGTGTTTGCATCATACCGCCGGGATCAGACCCGGCACCCGGCGCGGGTTCTGTCATCACGATGGATGAGCGCACATCGCCGTTGATGATAGGCTGTAGCCATTTTTCTTTTTGCGCATCGGTCGCGACTTTGTTGAGGACGAACATATTTCCATCATCGGGCGCAGCCGCATTGAAACACACGGGGCCAAAGATGGATCGGTTCATTTCCTCGTAACACGCCGCCATGCCAACCGTATTGAAACCACGACCGCCACGTTCCACCGGCATCGACAACGACCACAATCCAGCGGCTCTTGCCTCGGCCTGGACGCGTTTCAGAACATCTAGGTCAATGTTCTCGTGTTCATCATAGTTCGCGCGGTCTTCTTCGAGCGGCAGTATTTTCTCCGCTACAAAGGCACGGATTGCGAGGCGCGTTTCTTCTATTTCGGGGGGT
>DGNZ01000212.1:0-704 GCA_002389175.1 Rhodospirillaceae bacterium UBA4479
TGACGTAAGAGGATTTACAACAATTTCTGAGAAGTTATCCGCTACCGACCTTTCGGAATTTATTAATATTTACCTTTCGACCATGAGTCAAATCATCCGCGATCAAGACGGCACCTTAGATAAATACATTGGCGACTGCATCATGGCTTTCTGGGGCGCACCTGTTGAAAATAAGCGTCACGCCTTATCTGCTGTTACAACCGCGCTAGCGATGGGCCAGGCATTAGCGGGCGTAAACGATATCTGCCAGAAAAAAAATTGGCCATCAATTGAGATAGGTATCGGGCTCAATACAGGGAGTATGAGTGTCGGTGATATGGGATCCACCGTTCGCAAGGCTTATACCGTTATGGGGGACGCGGTAAACTTGGCCTCTCGTTTGGAGGGGTTGACCCGCAACTATGGGGTACTCACAATCGTGTCAGAGACAACGGTTCTTGCATGTCCAGAGGTGGTCTTTCGCGAGCTGGACCGCGTGACCGTCAAAGGTAAAACAGAGCCGGTATCGATTTATGAGCCGATTGGATTTGTCAACGATCTGACCGCGACGGTATATGCTGAAATCGACAGCTGGGAAAATATATTAGGCGACTATCGTGGGCAACGTTTTCACGAGGTTATTGCCGCGATCGATCTGTTGCGTTCGGCTCAGCTGGCAAAACCTGTGCATGACTGGATCTACGAGAAAGCACAAGACTACGCCA
>DGNZ01000212.1:769-4127 GCA_002389175.1 Rhodospirillaceae bacterium UBA4479
GGAAAACATGAAATTATTTTCTTCGATTTTTAAATTAACTATTCTGGTGTTAGCGACTGTTTCAATTAGTCGAATTGCGTTCGCGGCTGATCCCGCCGGGGTGATACTTAAGGTATCAGGTGAGACCCGTATTTCGGCTGCCTCTGGCGAACTTCGTGAGGCCGTTAAGAAGGGCCGTGTGTATGTCGGTGACACCTTGAAGACGGGTCTTAAGGCGCAAGCGTTCGTGATGATGAACGACAAGACTCGTATGATTGTTCGGGAAAATTCTGAGGTGTTGATTGAGGCTTTCGTATATGAAAAGCGTGACACGGATAAGCAGTCCACCACTCTCTTAAAAGGTGCCTTGCGCTCTATCAGCGGCGAGATCGGAAAGCTCACACCGAAAAATGTAAATTACAAGGCCGCTACTGCCACTATAGGTATTCGTGGGACTGATATCGACGTGGCCATTATCGGCGAGGGTCAGGCCGACCGGGCTGGCGTGTACAACTATGTTCGTGATGGTATGACGGAGGTTGAGTTGGCTTCCGGCGAGCGTGCGCTGGTGGAGAGGGAGAAGGCCGGATTTATCCCGGAGAACCCTAAGCCTGGAGAGCCTCTGCTGCAGATTTTAGATGACCGCCCAGCGTTCTTATCAAACTCAGGTTTCGACACCCTTATGAAGCAGCTGACCAACCCGCGCGTGCCATCGATTCGTTAGTTTAGAAGCGAAGGCCAGCGTAGGCTTGGACAGATGTCTTGCCGCGCTCGCCTTGCACAGATAGCGTGCCATAAAAGGATTCATTTGAAAAGTTAACGCCCATTTTCAGCAGCACAGTTGAGGAGTATTCTCGCGGCTGCACTCCGGCGCTACTGGATGTGCTGAACGAGTTATGCACAAGTGTCAAGCCTGCGAAGGGTGCAAATGAATCAAAGCGCAGCGTGTAGTTGGCGCCGGCCGTTACCTGAGTTAACTGGGTCGAGCTTCTGTTGATTACCGTGCCATCGCTTTGCGTATATTCATCGACACCGTCATAGGTATACCCTAGGGCTGCTTTGTATTGGACGTAGCTATTCTTTGCAAGCGGTGTCACGGCGCTGGTGCCAACGCTGAGGAATGCACGGTCAGACGCAGGCGCTGCTCGAACCCCAGCCGAAGCTGTTTGGAGGTTGTTCTTACCCAGTCCCACGTTGAAATCGACTAGCCGTCCGCTCTCTAGCTGCATGACGTAGTAGGGTGCGATAGTGTAGCCACTCCCGGTGACCTCAGCCAAGGCATCGGCAACTCCCGCGACGCGCTGTGTGCTAGTCACTGACGTTTGATCCAGCGTGAGCGTGATGCCCTTGGCAATAAGATCTATTTCGTCGAATTTTTCTACGCCCATAATTACCAAAGACACCCTCCCATCAAGAAGGATAGGTTCGATTCGGTTGTTGATGGTTGCCACCGTTGGTGTCACCGAGAATGATGTGCTTTCAAAGTCGGAATCATCTCCCGCAGCCTGGCCACGGGACGCGATCTCACCTAACCTGAAGCTCAGTAAAGGTCCTCCCCCCCAAAATGAGGCCGTCGAAAAACTATTCACTAGCTGAGTGGTTGCCGCGGTAGCGGACTTAGCGGCTACGACGGCGTTGTTATCGTCCGCCGCAAAGGCCAACGACTGTGCCAGAGCAAAAGGTGCGCTAGCGATAAGAATAGTCCAATTTTTTTTCGGTGTGGTTGTCAACATGCATGGAACCCTATTTATCTAACGCCTAATCTAATATGTCGCTGAGAATAACATGCTCCCAGTATTCCAGCCAGCCAGCTACGTGCCCGACGCCGGCAACTTCAGTAATCTCCTTTGGGGTATATCTGTAGCGGTTCCTCGTGTCAGCCAACACGATTAGCCGATCATTTTTACCAACGTAGTGTGTGGCCACCTGGCTTTGGGCAAGTAGGTCCATGTCGTTGTAGTAGGTGTCCACATCGAGTGTTGAAAATCGGTGGTTTTCTGACCAAGTAATTGGATCGATGGGGGATGCTAGTGTCACGACTCCAACTACTTCGTGTCCACGTCGAATCAACTCTGCACCGACGCGTATAGCCATTACGCCACCACCACTATGACCCACAAGGATGATGCGCAATCTAGGTAGCATTTTTTTTTCTAAAGATTTCAATCCTTGCTCAGTAGATGACAGGAGTAGCGCCAGTTGTTCGTTGCTGTAGCGTTTGCTGGCCCATGCCTCTGTTGCGCACTTTGTAAAAGTAGAGGACGCTAAAAATTGACAAGGTCTAGCAACGTATAGCACGCTAGCCGGCGACTTAATTGCGGTGGTACGGACGAGCCCCAGCGCTACAGAGCCCCTAGGGGTTGGATCGCGGGGGGGGGTGGTCCCGAATAGGGTCCACGCAGCGCCGTCGCCTTCAATAAAGACGAATACATCGGGACCAACTGCTTTTTCTCGTGCTCCCCTAGTTTTTTTTAAGGTTAGCGTTGGGGCCCCTGTGAGGTTGATGAATCCGAGGGATAGAAGTGCCTTTACTTGAGGGTGTTTCGAGGCATCAGCTACCTGCAGTTCAGCGGAAGCACAACCAAACAAAAAAACTGCGCATAGGCAGCATAAAAGATGCGACCTCATCGAGAAATGGGCGACGGAAGGTGATCTGATCATTCTGGCGTATGAAATGTGGACCGTTAAGCGTTATAGCCGCGTCGTCGTTAAATGCACACCAATCTCGCTGTTAAGCGAAGATGGCTTTTTGGCTTCGGGTTGATGTCGAGGCTTAACGAGTCTCACTAAGTTTGGGACAGATAAGACCGATTGTACGACACGCCTCTTTCGCGTCTGTTCAGCTTACGGCTCAATTTGGGGCGCACAGTCTTAATCATCTGCTCGACTGCTCGTGGATAAATTTAGAGCCGATTGCCGCGTCAACTTTTATTTTAATTGAACGGGTTCGATGCGGGTCGATGATCTGGGCCCCTCGCCGGTACGCGGGCTGGTGACCTTATGCTGATTTTTGTACGCTTGCTTTTTTTCCCTAGATCCGAATGTGGCCACTTCTTATTTTGTATACGTTGCAAGACATACCTATTGCCACGTTTTAAATAATGTCTTATAAATACGTTATTGAAACGTTTTAGAGGATACGAGACATGGCTATCGTTGGTTATGCACGAGTAAGTTCAAGTGGTCAATCACTAGCGGTTCAACTCGACAAGCTGTCAGACGCAGGTTGTTCCGAGATCTTCCAAGAAAAGCGATCCGGGTTAACAGCTCAGAGACCAGAGCTGAAGGAGTGTCTGCGATTTGTGCGCAAAGGCGACGTCTTGGTGATAACTCGGCTTGACAGGTTGGCACGCTCAACATTGGACCTCCACAAGATCGT
>DGNZ01000212.1:4185-6768 GCA_002389175.1 Rhodospirillaceae bacterium UBA4479
CGTCTGATGTTCTCGATCATCGCCTCCATCGCTCAGTTCGAGACTGAGCTGCGCAAGGAGCGCCAGATGGAAGGCATTGAGAAGGCAAAAGAGAACGGGGTCAAATTCGGCCGCCAGGCTGTACTGAGTGATGCACAAGTAGCCGAGATGCGTAGCAAACGCGACTCTGGCGTTTTGATCAAAAATCTGATGTCTGAATACGGCCTTAGTAAAGCCAGCGTCTACAGGCTTCTCAATCAATCCAACACGGACACCTGAACGGGCTGACCTAGTTCAATGAGCCTGGCCTGAAGTAGCGACAGGTTGAACTTGTCTGGCACCTCAACACCGAGCATGTCACAGCCTGGATGGAAGCTGTCAATGAAGTTGATCTGACCCACACGATGTTCATGCCGGCTTGAGCGCGACAGTTTGGGTCCGAGGTCCAAGCCATGCAGGAAGTTGTAGGCCCGTGCCATGGGGCTACCATGGCGGTCCGTGTATATCTCAGCCCAATCTTGAGGTGCTGGCGCCTGCAGCATGCTTTGCGCTTCACTGCGACTTAGGCACCAGCCCTCCATCACAAAGGCAAGTTGAGCCGATCCTTCTTTGTAGTCAAAGTGTTTGAGCATCTGCCCAAAAGTCTGGGGCATGGCATCAATCTCTGAGCCGTCTGGGTGAAGAAGGTCCAGTGAGTAGCACTCTTCCATCCGGAATGCACTCAGCTTGTATTGAACCGTTGAGCTGGGTGGCCGCAATAGCGGGGCTGTCCCGTTCTGACTATTCGCCCAAGCCTGTTCAACAAAGGCTGGTGTGATGATGGCACCCACAACGCCGGCGGCGCGTTGTATGAATTGACGTCGAAGCATGTCGCTCTCCAATTTAGCCATTTCGCCGTTTGGCTGGGCATGGCAAGTAGGAATAAATCCGCCCAATAAAAAACCCGCCTCAAAGGACGGGTTGACACTCGTTTTGTTACCCCTAAGGGTCACATCGCTTTGCAGCTACCACCTTGCTCGAGGAGCAGGTTGGTGAGGGTGTCAGCCCTTCTCTTGATGACCGTTTAATTCTAAGATCGTTATGCAGTTGATGCAAGCCTTTTGGGATAAGCAGACAAAGGCGGTGTCCATTTTTTTGACTAGGTCCAACCCGAACAACCACCGGGTGGAGCGCTAGCCTTGAACTCCCCTAGCCCTAAGCCCTGCAGCCCTGCATTGGGGCCGCCAAACGCGGACAGAAACTCCCAGAATCGCGCGCGCGCGCGTAGAGCCATCGGCGCGCTGCCCGCAGGGTCACTAGAACAATAAATTTGCAGGCAGTCTTCTTGCAAAAATCAACAAGTCAAGTGCTCCGCCGTCGCTCGCCGTGCTTCGCCGAACCCTTTGGCGAGTGTCCACAGGGGTCGAGCGCGAGGGACAATATGGGGGTGCTTCGCATCCCATTGTCCTTCGCCGCCCTCGCCGTATCTTAGGCGGAGGAAATCGGCGGCGAACAACCATACGCTCCCCACTGTGGATATTGAAGCCGGCATGGCCTCTACGATCCGCCGCTGTCTCGCGCCAAGTGGGCAGCTGCCTCCGCTTCTAATTTCACGCGTGCCCGTTCATTTGCGGCTAATCTCTCGCGCTTTTTCCGAAGGTCAGCTTCGGCCTGCTGCACTGCGTCTTCAGAAACCGGTGACCAAGGCTTCGCTAAGCCTGCGGGCGGTGCCAAGACCCTTTCTGGAAGACGCCCACCTCCTAGATACATGCCATGCTCTTCTACTGTTAGCTTCACAAAATAATTGGGCTTTCGCTTGTTCACCAGCTCGTAAATCGTCTTATCAATTGTTATCTTATGAACCCATCCGTTCTTTATACAACTTGCCACCGCATCCCGAATGGGCTTGCGTTTTATGGGCCCTCCCAAGGTTCTCTCAATTTCGTCCTGGCTGGTGAATGGCAAGCCTGATTCCCAAGCGGTCTGAACTTTCTCCTGAACCAATACGTAGGCAGCCTGGCGCTCCCTCTCATCAGAATCAGAAACGTCTGCGTCTTTTGGCCCCACCGAGCTGACATCCAGCACCAGGCTACTGATGTCCAACATATCCCCGTGGTTATCTAATTGGCAACCCAAACCCACGATACCGCGGTCAAAGTAGACGGACTCAGGCATCTCCAAGTCTTTCATCTTGGTACATGAAAGCTCGCAGTGAGCGTTGCCTTTTTTCACCATTCGATACTCAAAGTCCATGGCTCCTCGAAACGCTGAAGAGCCTCTGTACTCTTCGCCCGTTTTCTTAGAATGATGCACCAACAAAACGCACAGAGGGTCGCCTTGGGAGCGAGCCAAGTCGATTAAGTAATCGACAGCACGTACGAACCCGCCTGTATCTTTCGCAGTGTTTTCATCCCCAGACATTGAGCGTGCAACGGTATCGACAACAATCATCTGTGGACCTTTGCCAGACTGAATTAGCTCGGCCAATTGCTCGACCTCTTCGGAACGACCGCCGTCGAACTCATTAAAGACAACGGCCGAGCTAGTCAGTAGAAATCGATCAGCAACTTCCGATGGCAATCGGCGATTGTGTTTCAACCAAGCGTCAGCTCGTGTTCGGATACC
>DGNZ01000240.1 GCA_002389175.1 Rhodospirillaceae bacterium UBA4479
CTTTCGGAACACTGAAAAAGGCGTCGTTGCGATCTGGCGCATTGGCCAGCACCTTTTCCGTCACCGCACCGTCGGTCACGACATCATCGCGCATCGGGGTTTCGATATCGACCACGCTGGTCATCGGCTCGACACCATTGGTGTCGACCTCTTGCAGCTGTTCGACCCAGCCAACGATATTATTCAATTCGCCTGCCAATGGCTCCAAACGTTCTTCAGGAACGCGAATACGAGCGAGATAGGCAATTTTGCGAACATCGTCCTTGGACAACGACATCGGATTCTCCGTAAAGGTCAGAAAAGACGGCGGAAATTAACATTGCCCTGATTGCGCGGCAAGGCGCATTAAAGACACAGTCTTATAGAACAACGTATATGGCCGGGTGATCACTCGGCACGTTCAAAAATTTCGTCCCAAACCACCGGAGACCAAATCATCAGCGCAATCTCAAGTGCAGCCGCTAACGCTTCTGGAACACTCTCTGCCGGACGGGCCTCTGTCGAGGCGGCACCCGCGATAAACTTCGGTTCAGTGGTTTTATCAAATCGAACTTGGTTTTTATCTAAATCGAACAACGTGATGGTCGAAAAGATATCGTCCAGATCATGAAGGCCATCCAGCAGATCGACATTAATCTGAAAAATACGTTGTTTGCGTGAGCCGTTAAACGGCTCTTCGGTGATGAACATCTGTGCAGGGAATCGCACCCGCTGCTGATTGCGTTCACAGACGATGGTGGTTTCGTAATCTGACGAGCGGATCAAACCACCGTCCCCCCCCGTCTTAGCCATAAAGATGATACGAAATCCACAGCGCAAACCGGGGCCGACCTGCAACTCGCCCGTGACATCTTTGTCCACCCGACCATCGATGATGGGCGATAACACGCTGCCAAATACAAATCCTACGGGGCCATTTTCATCGATTGCCGCATACCAATCGGATTTGGCAACACGACCAGCGACCTCAATCACGGCGCCATCCTCAAACTTGCCGAGGCGTTTACCCGACGTCTTTGGAAGAGAGCGAATATTGACGTCTTTTCGAACCAAATACGTGCCCGGCGCCGAAACGATTTTCTGCCCCATGAATTCAATGGTTTTGGTATCTTCTGCGATTACAGAATTCGCTGACAATAAAAGAGCACACGCAAGGGATAGGGCGCCAAGCACCCAGTTCATCTTCCCAAAGCCATGTTGACGCGTCAAAAAAGTCACCACGTATTTCCGTAAGCTGCCGAGGCGTGCAAAATCACACCGCTCCGCATATGGTAACCAAATATGGGGGCAGATTCCAAGACAAGGACAAGGGTGCGCGCGCGATGGCGGCTGTGATCTACGACTCAATACATGAATTGATCGCAACTTTGGCGCGCGGACAGCGCGTTATCGGACTGGATATCGGCGACAAGACGATCGGCGTTGCGATTTCTGATCCGCTGTTCTCACTCGCCAGCCCGGTTAAGACGATTGCGCGCACCAAGAAATTCAAAGCAGCCGTGCTCGAACTACAGGCCCTGATATCAACCGAGCAAGTCGGCGGCATTATTGCTGGGCTTCCCATCAGCATGAACGGCACCGAAGGTCCCAGAAGCCAAGCCACGCGGGACTTGACGCGTGAACTTGTCAATCAGCTCGACATCCCTGCCGCATTCTGGGACGAGCGGTTATCGACCTCAGCCATCGAAAGATTCCTCATCAACGAGGCCGACATGAATCGCAAACGCCGCAAGGACGTGATCGACAAAATGGCTGCGGGTTACATTTTGCAGGGTGCTTTGGATGCGCTGGACCATCCCCGTTTATGAGCTTGGTCTTCTCGGCAATCACCCCAATTTTTCTTCTGGTGGCACTTGGTGCTGTCCTAAAAGCCAAGGCTGGGTTCAGCGACGAATTCTGGACAATGATCGAAAAACTGACCTTCAACGGGCTGTTTCCAGCCCTGTTATTCGTCAAAATCGCCGAATCGAATGTGCATTGGCCGACGGCATTGCCCATTGCAACCGCCATTGTCATTGGCATCCATTTGGCCGCTGCCGCATCAATTCCGTTTCGCAGCCTGTTAAAGCTCAACCCTGAAAAATTCGTCGCTGTCTTTCAAGGCGGGTTCCGGTCCAATGCTTATGTTGGCATCGCGGTGGTGCTCGGGGTACTGGGCGACGATGCGGCGGGACCCATGGCCGTCAGCATGTTGGCGGTCGGCGTGACCATCAATTTCCTCGGCGTTGTCGGGCATTTGTATTGGTTGAAAACACCGGGCCAGAATACAGGCGTGCGCGGTGTTGCCATCGATAGCGTGAAGAATCCATTGATTCAGGCGTGTCTGTTAGGCGCTGTGTTTAATGCAGTCGGTTGGGGCTTGCCGCCGATCATTGGGCCCGCGCTGAATCTACTCAGTCAGGCCGCATTGCCCATGGGCTTGATGGCTGTCGGTGCAGGTTTGTCACTGTCCGCCGTGCGCGGTGATATGATGCCTGTCGCCCTGTCTTGCGCTTGTAAATTGCTGATCCAACCCCTTGTGACATTCGGATTTTGTATTCTTTTTGGGCTAAGCGGCTTGGCTCTGATCGTGCCCGTAATATTCGCGGCTTTGCCGACATCATCAACATCCTATGTGGTTTCCCGGCGTATGGGCAGCGACGCCCAATTGATGGCTGCCATCGTCACAGCAACGCATTTGGCTGCGATTATCACTCTGCCCATCATCATCTTAGCGATCACTTAAAAGTCATCGGTATTTGACTTTAACGCGTGTGCCCGCTGGGGCATTGTCCGGCGAAATATGTAAAGCCTATTCATCTGGGATTCTTATATGTCGACCACGCTCTTTGTTGCTATTGGCCTACTGGCCGTTGCCACGCTGTTGTTTTCCCGACAAACCGTCACCGTTGATGGCTTTTTTCGGGGCCAAAGCAGCGACGGGCAAGCGCCCAGCTTGACCACGTTGGTTTTATCCCAAGTCACCACATGGATTTTTGCGCGCTCGCTCATGAATGCAGCGATCCTTGGGTATTATTACGGGATAGCTGGCACCCTCGCCTATGCCGCCTATTACGGTTCGTTCTTTACCGGTGCTGTGATCGTCGACCGGATCAGGTTCACGCACGGATATCCCAGCATTCAGACATTTCTGGCGGATCGCCACGGCCGCGTCGGTACGCATTGCTATAATTTCGTGATTGGGGTGCGGCTGCTGTCCGAAGTCTTTGCCAACCTCATTGTGATCGGTCTGATCTTTGGCGCAGCAGGCGGCGGTACTTACGCGATAGCCGTAATCGCGATGGCCGTCTTTGGACTGGGTTATTCGATGATGGGCGGCCTGCGGGCATCGTTGAAGACCGATGTCATTCAAATGGCGGCCCTGCTGATCGTGCTCGTCATCATGACGATACAAGCTGTGACAGGGCCGTTGTTCGACGCGCAGGCGATCTTCGCCAGCAGCCCGGACCTGACGTCCCCCGGCTGGGTGTTGCTGATCGTCGCCGGGCTACAGGTGCTCAGTTATCCCATGCATGACCCGGTGATGATGGATCGCGGTTTCATAGCCGACCGCGAA
>DGNZ01000314.1 GCA_002389175.1 Rhodospirillaceae bacterium UBA4479
CCTTGTCGATGGCATGAATGATCGTGGCTTAGCGGTCTCTTTGACCTTTGGCGGACGTACCATCGTGGGCGACGGTTTCGGCGTGCCGATCATCCTCAGATACATTTTAGAATTCTGCGACGATGTTAAACAGGCGACTGAAGTCCTGAGCTATATCCCCTGCCACATGGCCTATAATGTGACGGTTGCCGATAAAACGGGGAAATACGCAACGGTCTATTTGTCTCCTGATCGTGAAGCATTGGTCACGGACCATCGTGTGGCCACAAACCATCAAGAACGTGTTGAATGGCACCGTCATGCACGGGCCACCGCCACTGTTGAGCGGGAACGTTTCTTACTGCAGCGGCTCACCTTGCATGAAGAACCGGCGCACCGATTTATTGGCGCATTCTTAAAGCCACCATTGTATTCGACGGCCTTTTCAAAGGGTTTCGGCACTATCTATACGGCAGTCTATTGGCCCAAAAAGGGTATAGCTGAATATCGCTGGCCCAATGTGGAATGGGCTCAACGCATTAAAAGCCCCGTCGAAGGCAAGCGGCACATCCGCTTCCCATTGAATGACGACGTGACAGTTTGACGCACCTTGTTGGCTAAATATTGACTCATCACCAAGACCTCGCACACTCTTTCAAGAATGAAAGCGGGGTACCATGACCGATAAGATTATCGTTGAGGCCAACGGGCCGATCACCAACGTCATACTGAACAACCCAGAAAAGCGGAATGCCATCAACTACGACATGTGGTGCGCAATAGGTGAGACATTTTCGGACCTCGCTGAAAATTCAAATGCCCGGGTCGTGATCGTTTCAGGGGCTGGCGACAAAGCCTTTTCGGCAGGGGCTGACATTTCTGAGTTTGCCGAGAAACGTGGCACCGTCGAAGGCCGGATCGCCTACGAGGATGCCGTACAGGGCGCGTTTGCGGGCATGCGGAAACTCCCCATTGTCTCTATCGCTATGATTGACGGTGTGTGCGTCGGTGGTGGCGCAGAAGTCGCCATGGAGTGCGATATTCTCATGGCATCAGATCGTTCCAAGTTTGGCATTACGCCAGCCAAACTGGGCATCGGGTACGTCCTGGCAGATATTGAACGCTTAGTGAATAATTTAGGACCAAAGTCGGCCTTGGAAATCCTAGCCACAGGCAAGCTCTACTCTCCACAAGAAGCGCTGGCTCTGGGTTGGATCAGGTCTATATCCCCCGCCGCACAACTTGAAGCCGATGTTCTGGAGATGGCTACGACCATTTCTGAGAACGCACCGCTGACCATCAAGGCATCCAAACAACTCATCAAAGAAGCGATGAAACCGGATGACCAGCGTGACCACGCATTGTGTGATCAACTGGTCGAAGCGTGTTATCTCAGCGAAGATACCGTCGAGGGTCAGCGCGCATTCGCTGAAAAACGCAAACCGCAATTCAAAGGTCGTTGAGTCCACAAATTGACGAAATGCCCATTATTAATGAGTCCGTCCTGTTGACTCATAAGTGAATCTCTACTGGTATACCAGTATGTCAAATGTAACGGTTCTAGAGAGAGATCGGGCCTACCAACGCGTGTTGGCGCTGATCCTTGGCGGCGAGATGGATGTTAACGCCCCGCTTTCAGAACGTAAATTGGCAGAATCCTTAGATATGGGACGGACACCTGTCCGCGAGGCGATCAAACGCTTAACGCGTGAAGGTCTTCTTGAGGTCCAACCAGCACGTGGCACTTATATTCGGCAATTGAATTTGCACGACGTTGAAGAAATTTACGAAGCACGCTTTGGGATCGAAGGTACAGCGGCATACCTGGCCGCAGAGCGCGGTCCCACAGAGCGCTTTGCAGAGTTTAAGTCGACCTTTAAGAAAATGATCGAATGCCCAGATAATTTTGATCTCGCTGAAATCCACGGATTGGGACAAGAATTCCATGTCGAGATTTTCGTGGCTGCGCGCAATGCCATCCTCATGGATATTTATAAACCTTTACGCTTAAAGCACAGTTTCGCACTTCGGCTGCCACGGATTTACGATCATGGTTGGGTGATTGAATCTGTTCTGGAGCATTTGGAAATCCTCGAAGCGATCGAGGCACGTGACGCAATCAAAGCAAGATCCCTTGTCTGCGATCATCTTGTTCGCGGCCTGGAAGTTAGGTCCCGTATTTTTGATGATCTAATGGGAACCCATCAGCCCACCTTTGCTAAAGGGGCTGTAAATCGAATGCACTAAATTACCAAAGAATATCCTGTTTGTTCAGGTATTCACGAGATACTGGCGCGCTTCAATCGAAGTGGCTCGTATTGGCGGACGTTCAAATGAACAGCGCGTCTAAACCGCCCGCGCAATTCTGTAAATCAGGGAGAGTCTGAAATGACGAAGTCTATTAAGACGTTTGCAGCCCTCGCCATCGCGGGCGCTGTTTCAATGACGAGCGTGGGTGTAGCCCTCGCCGAAGACGGACCAACAGTAAAAGCTGTAAAAGAACGCGGCGAAGTTCTTTGCGGTGTTCACCAGGGTCGTTACGGTTTTGCTATTGCCGATAACCAAGGTAAATGGAAAGGCCTTGATGTAGATTACTGCCGCGCCGTTGCTGCTGCAGTCCTCGGCGATTCCGAAAAAGTAAAATACATCCCATTGGGCAGTGTTCAGCGCTTCCCAGCATTGCAATCCGGCGAAGTCGACATGCTGTCACGTACGACAACAGTGACGCTGACACGTGATTCGGCACTTGGCCTCAACTTTGGTCCACCAACGTTCTATACGGGCACAGGCTTTATGGTCCGCAAATCGATTGGTGCTACGAAAGTTGAAGATCTTGCCGGTGCAGCCGTTTGTGTTTTCCCTGGTTCCACAACCGAGAAAAACATCGCAGCGCTGTTTGCCGCTAAAAAGATGACATACACACCAGTCGTTATCGAAAGCTCCAAACAATTGGTCAGCTCCTACATGACCGGTCGTTGTGACGTTCTCTCGATGGATCAGGCCGGTTTACCAGGTCACCAGCAGTTCGATGCTGATAACCCAGCTGACCACATGATCTTGCCAGGTGTGTTCTCGAAAGAGCCTTTGGGTGTTGGCGTACGCGCTGGCGATGACCAATGGTTCGACATCATCAAGTGGGTGACACACGCAACGTTCAACGCTGAAGAGTGGGGCATCACATCTGCAAACGCTGCTGAATTGAAAGCCAGTACCACTGACATCAACATTCAGCGTTTGTTGGGTGCCAAGGGTGACCTTGGTAAAAAACTCGGTCTTGAAAATGACTGGGCTTACAACGTGATCACACAAGTCGGCAACTATGGCGAAATCTATGCTCGCAACTGGGGCCCGCCACTTAATCTTGATCGTGGTATCAACAACTTGTGGACAAACGGTGGCCTAATGTATGGCTTCCCAATGAAGTAATACTTCCGAAGACCTATCGGTGGCGTCCCCATGAATGGGACGCCACCATTTCTTTTCTTTAATTTGTTTTCCGCCTGACAGGATTACGGCATGTCCGCTTCCGATAACAAACAACCCACCCAAGGTTCGTTCATTTACGATCAATGGTTCCGCAGCATCGTCTATCAGGTCCTGCTTGCGGTGGGCCTGGGCTATGTCGGTTGGGCCTTATTTTCCAACGTCATTGAGAACCTGGACCGCCAAGGTATAGCAACGGGTTGGGACTTTTTGTGGACCGCTTCAGGTTTCGATATCGGCGAGTCGGTTATCGAGTATGATGCCGGTGACAGCTACGGCCGGGCCCTGCTTGTAGGCTTTTTAAATACGCTGCGCGTCGCGTTCCTGGGTATTATTTTCGCAACCATCTTGGGCGTGTTCATGGGGATCGCCCGGGTTTCAAAGAACTGGCTGCTATCCACCATCTCTTCATGGTTTGTTGAAATTGGGCGGAACGTCCCCGTCGTGCTCCACGTTATTTTCTGGGGCACCATTATTCTTCTACTACCGCAACCACGCGATGCGATGATCCCATTCGAAGGCGCGTTCATCATGAACCGCGGGATCGTCATGCCCTTCCCCGTTTATAACGATGCTTATCCGTGGGTTGGCTTGGGACTGATCGCGGGTATTGTCGGAGTCGTCCTTCTCAATAGATGGGCCCAAAGAAAACGCGAACGCACCGGACAATACGTCGGAACACTCTGGTCAGGCTTGGCCGTGCTCATCGGCTGTCCACTGGTTGTTTGGCTCGCATTTGGCGCACCATTGATCTGGGATGTGCCATCGCTCCAAGGATTCAACTTCAAGGGTGGCTTGCAACTGTCGCCAGAGTTTGTCGCATTATTCGTTGGCATCACGGTCTATACAGCTTCATTCATCGCTGAAATCGTTCGTTCTGGAATTCAATCCGTGCCTGGCGGGCAGATTGAGGCCGCAGGCGCCGTTGGCTTACGCCAAGGCTTCATCATGCGCTATGTGGTGATCCCGCAGGCACTTCGGGTCATCGTGCCGCCGACGGCGAGCCAATACCTCAGCTTAACAAAGAACTCTTCACTTGGGGTGCTGATTGGTTATCCCGATCTTGTGAATATCGGGAACACAACGTTGAACCAAACCGGACAGGCGGTCGAAGCGATCACCATTATGATGCTCGTGTATCTGGCAATCAGTATCGTCATTTCATTGTTTATGAATTTCTACAATCGCGTCGTCGCGATCAAGGAGCGATAGCACGATGCCAAACGACAGCAATATCGCAAGTTCGAACGTGCCGCCAGTCAGCCCAAAATCTGGACGTACTGCACCGCCGCCCACAGAACGGATTCCCGTTTTAAGATGGATGCGCGAAAACCTCGTCAGTTCGCCTCTGAATACAGTCGTCACTATCATTTGCGCAGTGGGGCTGATTTTCACCGTTCCCGACTTCATCAATTGGAGCATCATCGAAGCGGTTTTCTCAGCCAGCAGTCATGAAGATTGCCGCGCCGCATCTGGTGCGTGCTGGGCCGTCGTAGCAGACAAACACCGCCCGATGTTCTTTGGGGTCTATCCATACGATCAACATTGGCGGCTCATCATCGCCCTGATTATTTATATCGGCGCCGTTGGCCTGACGATGCTACCCAAGTGTTGGGCCTATAAATTTTTAATCCCGCTTTGGATCTTCACACTGTTCTCAACACTGTCCCTGATGTGGGGCGGTTTCATGGGGCTCGAAGAAGTCGACACCAGCCAATGGGGCGGATTGCCTCTTACCATGGTGCTGTTCTCCGGCACCATAGTTGTGGGCTTCCCATTGGCCATCCTGTTGGCGCTTGGGCGACGATCAAACATGCCTGCAGTCAAAGCTGTCTGCGTGATCTTCATCGAAAGCCTGCGAGGCGTACCGCTGATTACGATCTTGTTCGTTGCGGTGAATGTGTTCCCACTGTTCCTGCCGCAAGGCTTGGAGTTTGATAAGCTGCTTCGTGTGATGGCAGGAATGGCCATATTCTTTGCCTGTTATCAGGCCGAGGTTATCCGTGGCGGTCTACAAGCCATATCACGTGGCCAATACGAAGCCGCCGAGGCACTTGGCCTTGGATACTGGCAGACGATGACCCGGATCATTCTACCGCAGGCACTTCGTATCTGCTTGCCGGGGATCGTCAACCACGTGATCGCAGCTTTCAAGAATACCTCTCTCGTCCTCATTATCGGACTGTTTGACATGCTGACGGCAACAACGTCGGTCATGCAGGATCCCGAATGGCGACGTTTCACAGTCGAAGCCTACTTAGCCGTCGGCTTCGTCTACTTTTGTTTCTGTTACGCGCTGTCCAAGTACAGCCAGCAAGTTGAACGCTGGTTGGGCGAAGGCAAGCGGTTCTAGCCTGGAGCGATTTGACCATGAATGAGCAACCGCAAACTCCGCGCCCGTCTTCTGCAACAGAGGGCACGGCTATTGAGCTAATCGACGTCAACAAGTGGTATGGTGATTTCCAGGCGTTGGTTGATATCAACTTGTCCGTAAAACGCGGCGAACGCGTTGTCGTCTGTGGCCCGTCTGGGTCTGGAAAATCGACCATGATCCGCTGTATAAACCGCTTGGAACATCACCAACGCGGTAAAATCATCGTCGATGGAACAGAGCTAACGGATAACCTGAAGAACATCGAAGCCGTACGAAGCGAAGTCGGCATGGTCTTTCAATCATTCAACTTGTTCCCGCACATGCGGATCATAGACAATCTGACATTGGCCCCCATGTTGGTTCGTAAAATGCCAAAGGCTGACGCCGAAGAATTAGCGATGAGCTACCTCGAGCGCGTTCAGATACCTGAACAGGCCTATAAATACCCAGGGCAGTTGTCCGGTGGACAGCAGCAGCGCGTCGCCATTGCACGCTCGCTATGCATGCAACCGCGCGTCATGCTGTTTGATGAACCGACGTCAGCTCTTGATCCAGAAATGATCAAAGAAGTCTTGGACGTGATGGTTGAACTTGCCGACGAAGGCATGACCATGATGGTGGTCACGCATGAGATGGGCTTCGCCAAAACCGTTGCCGATACCATGATCTTTATGGATTTGGGCGAGATCGTCGAAGTCGCAAAACCTGAAGTATTCTTTACCAACCCCGAGAACGAGAGAACACAGTTGTTCTTAAAGCAGATTCTCACGCACTAACCCGAGTCCCATTGTCGAGGAGATACCCATGCAACAGAGCACCCCTGAGGAAGTTGACTGGTCCGCATTGCGCGCAGACTTCCCGACCACAGAAAAATTCTGTTACTTGAACCTCGCCAATAAAGCGATCTTGCCGACGCTGGTCGAAAAATCGATGCAGTCATGGATGCACGATATCTATGAGCACGCTGGCGATAGCGCATTTTCGATGGGTGAAATAGAGAAAACACGCGCAGCGGTCGCCGACACGTTTGGTGCACCACCCGAATGCATCGCGTTGATCAAAAACACTTCCGAAGGAATCAATATTGTCGCACAGGGTTTTCCCTGGAAAGACGGTGATAACGTCGTGATCTCTGAGTTCGAGCACGAGAATAATACTTTTCCCTGGCGGCATCTTGCCAAGCGCGGCATTGAAATTCGTATCGCACCACCGGGTGACGACGGGCGCGTAACCGTCGATCAGTACCGTGATTTGGTCGACGCTCACACGCGCATCCTTGCTGTCGGTTGGGTTGTTTATGGCAATGGGTATCGCTCTGACCTTCGCGAATTATCTGCATTCTGCCATGACAAAGGCGTCAAGTTGATGGTCGATGGCATCCAGGCCGTGGGTATATTGAATGAGCGTTTGGATGACGTCGGTGCAGACATCATCATCGCGGGCGGTCACAAGGCACAGTTCAGTCTTGCGGGTGCTGGCATCATGTATGCGACGACTGAGGTGATACAGATGTTAACGCCACCTTATGCCGCCAAATACAGCTTCGATACTTTGGACCGGACTATTGATGCCCCGGCTTTGGCCGATGACGCCCATCGGTTTGAATACGGAAATCCCAATTTCGCCGGGCTATGGGTCCAACGAAGGTCCGCTGAGTATATTAAACAGATTGGTCTTGATAACATTGATGCCCGCGTCGAAGCCCTGACATCTTATCTGATTGAATGTGCGGACAAGCATCAAGTACGTGTGCGCACGCCGCGACCATGGTCACAACGCGGCGGCATCGTCAGTCTCGATCTTGGGGGACATGCTGGTAAGGCTGTAAAAGCATTGCATGATCAAGGCGTGATCGTAGCTGAAAAAGACGGTCATCTTAGAACGTCCATGCATTTTTATAATAACGAA
Source organism: Rhodospirillaceae bacterium UBA4479 (assembly GCA_002389175.1). Lineage (GTDB taxonomy): Bacteria > Pseudomonadota > Alphaproteobacteria > Rhodospirillales > Casp-alpha2 > UBA4479. Next base: position 7,745 of record DGNZ01000314.1, read on the forward strand.
GAAGACATCGACCAGTTCTTTTCAGCACTTCAGGCTTTGTGAGGAGTTCCCTTTGACGCCCCCAATCTCTATCGATCTCATCAGTGATACATCGACGCGACCGACAGCCGGCATGCGTAAAGCCATGTCAGACGCAGTCGTGGGTGATGAACAAAACTTTGAAGACCCCTCGACCAATTTGTTGTGCGAACGGGTGGCTGAAATGCTTGGCAAAGAAGCCGCCGTATTGATGCCAACGGGGATCATGTCGAATAACGCAGCGATCCTAACCCATTGCCGTTCGGGTGATGACATCATCTGCTCGTCGGATGCGCACATAATCGGATCAGAAGGCGGTGCCCCTGCTGCATTGGGTGGCATCTCCATCACGCCGATTGATACGGAAAAAGGTGTCTTCACGGCGGACGACGTCAAACAACGAATTCGGCCTAAAAAAGCACGAGCACCGAAATCCCGTCTCGTCCATATAGAGCAAACAACGAACAGAGGCGGCGGCAGTGTCTGGCCGTTAGAGGTCATCAATGACATCGCCGAATACGCCCACGAACATGGTCTTTCCGTTCACATGGATGGTGCCCGCCTGGTCCATGCATCCATAGCCTCTGGCATTTCCATGCGCGATTTTGCCGCTCAATGCGACAGCGTATGGATTGACTTATCAAAGGGATTGGGTTGCCCGGTCGGCAGCGTGCTTGCGGGCAGCCAAGATTTTATCGACGACGTATGGGTATGGAAACACCGCCTTGGTGGCGCGATGCGTCAATCAGGCGTTCTGGCTGCAGCCGGTCTTTATGCGCTCGATCATCACATTGATCGCTTGGCCAAAGACCACGCAAACGCGAAATTTCTGGCAAACGCGATTGAGGAAATGCCGGGACTTCGCCTCGATCCCGGCCCTGTTGAGACCAATCTGGTGTTTTTTGATGTGTCCGAGTCTGGCAAAACGGCGCCAGAGATTACATCGAAACTATTGGAGTCTGGAATCCGAATGGGTGCTACGACCGAAAAACGTATCCGCGCTGTGACCCATTTGGATGTATCAAAGGATGATGTTCAAAAAGCCATCAACGCCCTGCGGCACATCATCCAGAATTAGTCGCTTGCCAATCTGAAACCAGTTCAAGCACGCGATCTACATCAGCATCTGAATTGTAGATATGGAATGCGAACCGAAGCATGCCGCGACGGATCGTGTGAAGCACATCGGCATCCAGTAAGTGTTGATGCAGCGCCGCTGAGTCCGCATCGTCCGTTGTATCATGCCCTTCGGACGGATGCCCAACACAGACAATGTTGGAACGTTCGCTCGGATCACGGCCGTTAATGACGTTGAGACCCAATTCTTCGAGACCTTCTGCCAGTCGCGTCGCCAGCCGAACCACATGCTTATCGATATGCTCGGTCCCGATATCACCGAGAATTTTTAAGGACTGCTGCGCTACTGTGATCACTGGAAAATTGTAGTTCCCAAGATCAAAGCGGAGTGCCCCATCCATCAACTTATACTGCATCGATCCAAACGCCGCCTCGGGCACATCATGTCCCAAATCGACACCAAATCGGGCAAGATACGCAGGCACCATCTGATCCGCCCATTCCCGACGACA